>CANCQX010000202.1 GCA_947380375.1 Flavobacteriales bacterium | reverse complement strand
GATTTATCAATCGGAGCTATAATTTCTTTTTTCAAATTCATAGTGAATGTTTTCGTAATTCGTATACTTTATCTTTTACCCAAAAAGCTTGTTTACGTTCATTTAATTCTTGAGGTAAAGAATCGAATGGAATAGGCTCTCCTACAATTATTCGAATATGCTTTCCTTGCAATTTAAAAAATTCATTTGACAAATACAACATTTCTATATTTGCTTTAATACCTATTTTTTTTCTGAAGTTGGATAGTCTATAAAAAAAGTTAGATAGTTTTCCATCGATGTAAATTGGTATAATAGTTCGTTGGTGTTTTTTAGACATTGTAATGAATGTTTTTTTCCATTCTAAATCCATTACTTCACCGTTAATTTTTCGACTAACTAATCCAGCGGGAAAAATGCATACAGCTTCATCCATAGAAAAAAGATTTGCTAATTGTTCTCTTTTAGAGAGAGAGTTTTTACCGTGTTTATCAACGCCGATGAAAATTCCATTTAGGTTTTTTAAATTTAGTAATATATCATTTACTATAAATTTTAAATCTTCTCTATGACCTTTTAAAGCAGAAGCAAGAGCCATAGCATCCATTCCTCCAAGAGGATGATTCATTGCTAAAACTATTTTACCTGTTTTTGGAATTTTTTCTAGACCAATAAAATCTATCTGAACATTCAATAATTTAATTACTTGTTCACAAAATTCAATATTATAGACATCTTTATTATCAATTAAAAATTTGTTTATTTCTTTTTGATGTAAAATACGTTCTAAATAGCGAATAATAAATCTAGGCATCCAACGATACAGAGTTGAATTTTTACTCTGTATAATTTTTCGAACATCAATAAATTTTTCATTATCCATATTAATTGCGAATGTAAGCTAAAAGACTGAAAAATTCAATACTCAAAAAATCAACTTTATATTATTAATTTTTAAAACAAATAATATAATGTGTATGTATCTAAAAATCAATTAGTTTTAATTTTGATTCATTTTGTATATAAATCTAAAAATGATATGACTTATATTCTTATTCCCAAACCTATCTATTTTTGCAAAAATGAGCTCTTTATTTATACAAATTACCTAAGTTTGTAATTACCATAATAAAGTGTGTAATATGATTCAATTATCGAAACGATTAATGGAAATGGAGGAGTCGGCAACGATTGCTATGTCTAGGAAAAGTCGTGAATTAAAGGCTGAAGGTAAAGATATAATCTCTTTGAGTTTGGGAGAACCTGATTTTTTTACACCACAGTTTATCAAGGATGCTGCTGTTGAAGCAATGAATAATAATTTCACAATGTACACACCTGTAGAAGGTTATGATGATTTGAGAGAAAGTATTTCATTGAAATTTAAAAGAGATAACGGGTTGAATTACCCAAAAGATCAAATAGTTGTTTCTACAGGTGCAAAACAATCGATTGCAAATGCCGTTTTAAGTCTTATAAATCCAGGAGATGAAGTAATTGTTCCCGCTCCTTACTGGGTTTCTTATTTAGAAATTGTAAAAGTTGCTGAAGGAAAATCAGTTGTTGTTCACGCTGGTATTGAGAATGATTTTAAAATTACTGCCGAGCAGTTAGAAAAAGCTATAACTCCCAAAACAAAGTTAATTGTTTTTTCAACACCTTGTAATCCAACAGGTTCTGTTTATAGTAAAGAGGAGTTAAAATCTTGGGCTGAAGTTCTTCAAAGACATCCAAATGTTTACGTTATTGCAGATGAAATATATGAGCACATTAATTTTACTGGTAAGCACGAAAGTTTAGCTCAATTTCCAGAAATTTATAACCAAGTTATTACTGTAAATGGAGTTTCCAAAGCTTGGGCGATGACTGGTTGGAGATTAGGTTATATTGGAGCTCCTAAAGAAATAGCGAGTGCTTGTAATAAGATCCAAGGTCAGTTTACATCTGCTACTTGTTCAATAACTCAAAAAGCTGCTATTGCCGCAATGAAAGCTGATCCGTCAGTTTTAAACGATATGATTGCTGCTTTTCATAATCGAAGAGATTTGGTAATTAAAGCTTTGAATTCAATTGAAGGAGTAAAAACAAATTTACCCGAAGGTGCATTTTATGTTTTTCCTGATATTTCTCATTTCATTGGAAAAGAAGCTAATGGTAAAATAATAAAGTCAGCAGAAGATTTATCAATGTATTTATTAAGTGATGCATTAGTTGCTTTGGTTTCTGGTGAGGCATTTGGAGATCCAAACTGTATCCGTATTTCTTATGCCGCTTCAGAAGAGACATTAACTGAAGCAATGAAACGAATCAAAATTTCTCTTGAAAAATTGAATAAATGAATTTCAAAGAAGTAATTGAACAGTTTAAGCAAAAACGTATTCTTGTCATAGGTGACGTAATGATTGATGCTTATTTACGTGGAAATGTAAATAGAGTAAGTCCAGAAGCACCTGTTCCAATTGTAAGTTTACAAAAAGAGGAAGATAGACTTGGAGGTGCCGCAAATGTTGCTATTAATTTAGTAGCAATGGGTGCTTCAGCTATTATTTGTTCTGTGATTGGGAAGGATAAATCGGGAGATAAAATGGTTGAACTTTTGGAAGAAAATAATATATCTTCAGAAGGATTGATTTTTAGTTCTACCCGTCAAACGACTGTTAAAACAAGAATTATTGGTAATAACCAACATTTGTTACGTGTTGATTCTGAACAAACAGATGATATTAATAAAACGGAGGAAGAACAACTAATTTCTAAAGTTGAATCTATTTTAAAAGGTGAAATCGATGCAATCATTTTTGAAGATTACAATAAAGGCGTTTTAACTGAAAACACAATTCAACGAATTATAGCATTGGCGAATGCTAAAGGAATTTACACTACTGTTGATCCAAAAAATAAAAATTTCTTTGCCTATAAAAATGTGAGCCTTTTCAAACCAAATCTAAAAGAGTTAAAAGAAGGTGTTGGAATGAATTTTTCGTTTTCAGATAAAGATCAATTTGAAAAAGCAGTTCTTAAATTGGA
>CANCQX010000201.1 GCA_947380375.1 Flavobacteriales bacterium | reverse complement strand
GACTTGCATGTGTTAGGCCTGCCGCTAGCGTTCATCCTGAGCCAGGATCAAACTCTCCGTTGTAAAAACTTTGAATTTTATGTTGTGCTCTAAATTATTCTAACTTTACGCTGTTTTTCCTTTTTTCTCAATCTTTCAAAGAACTTATTCTGTAATCTTTTGGCTCTACCAATTAATCCGGTATTTTCAAAACCTCAAATCGTTTTCCGCTTCTCGCTTGTTGCGGGGTGCAAAGGTAAACACTTATTTTATATTAGCAAGCTTTTTCTAAAATAAATTTTAACAACCTCTATTTAATAAATAATCTCGCTCGTTTGCGGGCCACAAAGATACACACTCCTTTTACTTAAACAAGTACTTTTAAAGATTATTTTGTGGAAAAGTTTTAAACTCATGATAACTGTCTGATTAGCAAAGTATAAAAATCATACTTTTTTTAACCTTTTTTTATTGTAGAGTAATGTTTTAGTAATATATTGGTAACATTACAATCGGTGAATTGATTTTGTAAGTGTTTTTTTCTCAAAACAAATTGGAATTAGTTTACTTTTAAAATAAATAGTATCGAAATAAACTTAGTTTAAGCCTTTGTTTTAATTATATAAGTAAAAAGATGAGGAATTTAAATTTACTGAGTTCTTAATTTTTTTAATATATCGATTTTGGATTGTTCAGGAACAGCGTGTTCTTTAATTCCTGACTCAATAGAACAAGTACTTAACGTTTCCCCATAAACTCCTATCATACAATTTGATTTTCCTTCAATTAAAAGTTCTACAGAATAACTCCCCATTCTCGTTGCAATTATCCTATCTAAAGCTGATGGACTCCCCCCTCTTTGAATATGCCCTAAAACTGAAAATCTTAAATCATAATTTGGAAGAAATGGTTTAACTTTTTCAAGGATTTCTTTTGCTCCACCACCATCATCACCCTCTGCTACTATTATTATTGAACTTCGTCTACCTTTATTTTGAGTTTTAATTTCTTCAACAAGTTTATCAATATTTGTTAATTCTTCTGGAATTAATACAGATTCGGCCCCAGATGCAATAGCTGCATTCAAAGCAATGAAACCTGCATCTCTCCCCATGACTTCAATAAAAAAAGCACGGTGATGGCTACTTGCAGTGTCTCTTATTTTATCAATCGCGTCAACTACAGTATTTAATGCAGTATCAAAACCTATTGTGTGATCTGTTCCAAAAATATCATTATCTATAGTTCCAGGAATACCTATTATAGGGATGCTCATTTCTTTACCTAATGTATAGGCACCTGTAAAAGAGCCATCGCCACCTATTACAACAAGACCATCAACAGATTCTTCTTTTAAAAAGTTAATTGCTTTTTGTCTACCTTCAGCTGTTCGAAATTCTTCACATCGTGCAGTTCCTAATATAGTACCTCCACGATAAATAATATTATCAACATCAGAATATCCTAATTCGACCCCTCTTTTATCAATCATACCTTGAAATCCATCGTAAATTCCAAAAGGAATGATATTATAAAACAAACACGTCTTAACAATTGATCTAATACATGCATTCATTCCTGGTGAGTCCCCACCCGATGTTATTAAGGCAATTTTTTTCATGACACTCATATTAACATTTGTAATGAATATACTATTTTTTGATAAATATCTAACTATTTTTTATGGAATTTGTAGTTTAGTTAAGTCAAATAATTGATTATGTTTTTAAATAAACGAAAGAAATATAAAAAGATGACCGATGAAGAATTGGTAAATCTCTACAAATCAGAGGAATCATCTTTATGTATAGGTATATTATATGAGCGTTATGCCCATTTAGTATTAGGGGTTTCTATGAAATATTTAAAAAATGAAATGGAAGCTGAAGATTTGACTATGAAAGTTTTTGAAGAATTACCTCTTAAATTAAAAAAACATTCAATTGACTACTTTAAGTCATGGTTATATGTTGTCACAAAAAATGAATGTTTTTCAATCTTAAGAAAAAATGGGAAAGAAACTTCAATAGAATATATAGAATCCTACGATCAAGTTGAAAATAATGACCTCGAAAATAAAATTTTAGATGAAAACAAAATTCTATTATTAGAAAAAGCTATTCATCAATTAAAATCAGACCAAAAAAAATGTATTACTCTTTTTTATATTAATGAAAAATCTTACCAACAAATTTGTGATGAATTAGGATTATCGCTCATGAAAGTTAAAAGTTCTATTCAAAATGGAAAAAGAAATATCAAACTACTTTTAGAACAACAAAATGAATTCAAAAAGAATTAATAACATTTTCGAATCATCCAATACTATTTCACGTGAAGAAATCAATATTTACCGTGAAACAAAAGATGAGAAACTGAAACATTTAATCGAAAAAAAATCGATGAGTTCTGATTTTGATACTGACGCATTAGAAGGATGGGTAAATTCTAAATCATCAGGGTTATCTCTATTAAAAACACTTGATAAAAGATTTATTAAGAAAAGAGTTTCATTAAAATTCAAATTAATAGTTGGGTTCACATTATTTCTTATTACAGTAACAGCTATCTATTTTCAAAATACTCAATCAATCAAACCAATAATAAATAAAAGTCCGTTGTCAAAAAGAATAGATACTATTGAAAAAACAGATTTAATTTTACCTGTCGAAATTCAACAAATGAAAGAGGTTTCCGTCAATAATCAAATTCCAATAAAAACAATTCAAAAAGATTTTAGAATTCAACAAAGTAAACAACTACCAGAATTATCGATTGAGTTAGAGAAAAATAAGATTGATATCTTACCAATTAATAAAATTAATAGGGAAAAGGCTGATATTTCATTGGTTAAAAATCAACTATTTGGAAAAGAAATTTTCTTATATGACTTAAAATTAATTGATTATAGGGCTTATCGATCAAAACCAACTATAAAATCAAACCAATTCTTATTGAATGGAACTCCTGCACAAAAAGAAGATAAGTATTCGAAAGAAGAATTTGAAGATGGAAATAGTTGGAAAACGATTGAC
>CANCQX010000200.1 GCA_947380375.1 Flavobacteriales bacterium | reverse complement strand
AAGCACCTTGCTTAAAAACCGAATCAATCAGTTTTTGTCGGCATAATTTATATTTTTTCCCAAAAGTTTGGTCCATAAAGACAAATATAAGGAATTGATTTCTATTCTTGTTTACTTATTGCTTTCCCAACAGCAAATCCTGATGAAACGCATCCTTGGATCAAATATCCTCCAGTTGGTGCATCCCAATCCAACATTTCACCGCAACAATAAATAGTGGGGTAATTTTTAAGTTTAAAATCTTCTGTAATGGATTCCATTGAAATACCGCCAATTGTGGAAATCACCTCATCTATTGGTCGAAGAGAAATTGGTTTGAAACTCATCTTTTTAATAATAGAGGAAAGAATTTTGACATCAGAATAGTCCTCTTTTGTTGTCCATTTTTTAAGAAGTTGAATGGCAGTTTTAGAAAGATTTAAGTTTTTTAATCCTTCAGTTGTATTTTTTGATTTTAGAAGAATTTCAATGATTTCTTCTTGACTTTTAGTAGGTTTTAGATCGATGTAAAGATAGTCGGATGGACTGTTTCTAAATTCTTTATTTACAAAATATACAGGAGTTCCTTCTAATCCATAGCTTGAAATTACCACATCTCCTTTTCGCGAAATTAAACCAAATGAAGTATCGGTATTTTTCAACGTTTGTCCTTCCATATCAGCCATTTTATGCCAATCTTCGATCTCAAAACCTGAGTTACTTGATACAAAATTGGTGCATTCAATATTTTTAGAATCCAACAATTCTTTCCATTCACCGGTCGAACCTGTTTTTTTCCAAGAAGCGCCACCTAAAGCCAAAACTAAATAGTCAAAAGAGAAGTCGATATCATTTCCATTATGACTAAAAACAGCTTCATTTTCGCTAAAATCAATTAGTTTATGAGAATAATTAAATTTTCCACCTAAAGAAATGATTTTTTCTAACCAGTTTGAAAGTACTTCTATTGGCTTTATTCCTTTTAAAGGGAAAATTTTACCAGAACTGCCAACAAAGGTTTCGATACCTAATTTAGATTGCAGCCAATTTCTCCAATCTTCATTATTAAATTGAAGAAATGCCTTTTTGATAAACGAATGGTTGTACTTCTTCTGAAATAATTCAATTGATTCTGAATGAGTTAAATTAAATCCTCCATGACCAGCGACTAAAAACTTTCTTCCAGCTGCTTTTTTATGATCAAAGAAATGAACCTCAATGCCTTGTTCCAATAGAATAGTTCCGGCCATTAAACCTGCCGGCCCCATTCCAACGATACCTACTATTTTGGTTGACATACAATTATTAAACTGACTTTTCCCAGTGAATTGCTAATTTCCCTATCGTTGTTCTATTTTCAAGTGCTTCGTGGGCTTTAGATATTTCTGAAACAGGGTAATTTCCTCCAATTTGAGGGGTAATGCTATTTTCTTTATACAATTGTACTACTTGTTGCAAACAATACGACATCACTTTTTGTTTATTATCAGCAATTTTAAGCATATTAACTCCCAAAATATTTTTAGAACGCATCATTAAACCAATAGGAAGAATCAATCCCATTTTTCGAATGAAATTGAGTGTAGATAAAATTCCCCATTTAGAACCTGACATTTCAGCACCTCCAAAAAGAACCAATCTTCCACCAGAACCTAAAAGTCGAAAGTCTTTCTTAAAAGTAGCACCTGCAACTGGGTTGTAACTTATATCTAATCGTTCTCCCTTTAAAATCTTTTCGATTTGAACTTCATAATCACTTGTATTGTAATTAATTATAAAATCAGCACCTAACGATTTTACTAATTCTCGTTTGCTTTCTGAACCAATTTTTGCAAATACAACAGCCCCTTTTTTCTTAGCCAATTGTATTAAGATTGTACCTACTCCACCGGCAGCAGCGTGTATTAAAACATTCTCACCTTCTCGAATAGGAGAAAGATATTCAGCCATATAAAAAGCGGTAACAGATTGGGTACAAAGTCCTAAAGCGATACTTGCATCCATATCACCAATTTCAACAATTGCAGCTTCGAACGTAACAACGTGTTTTGCGTAACCTCCAAAACGACAAAATCCAACGACTCTTTTTCCGATACGTTCGGTTGAAACATTTTTTCCAACTTTAGAAACAATACCAACTACCTCATAACCAATCACACAAGGCATTGGTGGTGCTTCTCGGTATAACCCGTTACGAGCCATCACATCGGCATAATTTAAACCAAATGATTCTACTTCAATAAGAACTTCATTTTCTTTTGGAGCATCTAGTGTAATTGTTCTTCTTTCAAAAGCTTTGTAAGCGTTTCCTTTTTGAATTAAAACAATTGCTTCGGAATTAATTTTTTCCATTTTTTCCTTCTATAATAATCACAATTTCCCCTTTTGGTGGATGTTGCTCATAATATTCTTTAACTTCTTTAGCAGTACCTCGCTTGTATTCTTCGTAGATTTTAGAAAGCTCGCGTACAACACAAACTTTACGTTCGGGACCCATAAATTCTTCAATTTGTGCCAAACATTTTACCAAACGATGGGGTGATTCGTACAAAATAGTGGTACGTTCTTCTTGTTCAATCGCTAATAATTTAGTTTGACGGCCTTTTTTATGCGGAAGAAATCCTTCAAAACAAAAACGATCACACGGAAAACCACTTGCAACCAATGCAGGAACAAAAGCGGTTGGACCAGGCAAACACTCTACTTCAATTCCTTCTGTAACACATTCCCTCGCTAATAAAAATCCAGGATCTGAAATACCGGGTGTACCAGCATCTGAAACTAAAACAGCCAAACCACAACTTTTAATTTTATCAATTGTAGAACTCAATGCTTTGTGTTCATTATGAGAATGAAAAGGTAAAACGTGAGCACTAATTTCTAAGTGATTTAATAGTTTTTTAGTAACACGCGTATCTTCAGCAAAAATAATATCTGCTTCCTTTAAAATTCGAATGGATCGTAACGTAATGTCTTCCAGATTGCCAATTGGCGTAGGAACCAAGCAAAGTTTTGCCATAAAATAAATTTCTTTAGGGTAAAGATA
>CANCQX010000199.1 GCA_947380375.1 Flavobacteriales bacterium | reverse complement strand
CTTCAAAAAAATACCCTGTTATGGTTTATGTCTATGGTGGTCCTCACGCTCAAATGGTTACAAATGAGTGGTTAGATGGCTCTAATCTTTGGATGCATTGGATGGCCGAACAAGGATATTTGGTATTTACATTGGACAATAGAGGTTCTAGCGAAAGAGGATTTGAATTTGAAAGTGTAATTCATCGTCAATGCGGAACTGCTGAAATGGAGGATCAATTAGCAGGTGTTAAACATTTGAAATCATTACCTTATGTTGACGGAAATAGATTAGCTGTTCACGGATGGTCGTATGGAGGATTTATGACAACTTCTTTAATGCTTCGTAATGCTGACGTTTTCAAAGTTGGAGTTGCTGGTGGGCCTGTTACAGATTGGAAATATTACGAGGCAATGTATGGAGAACGTTATATGGACAAACCGGAAGAAAATCCAGAAGGATACAAACAAGCAAGTTTAATGAATCACGCAAGTAAATTGAAAGGTGATTTGTTACTAATTCATGGAACAGCTGATGATGTTGTGGTATTACAACACAATTATGCCTTGGTAAAGAAATTTGTAGAACTTGGAATCCAAATGGATTACTTCCCTTATCCTATGCACAAACACAATGTTGGAGGAAAAGACAGAGTGCATTTAATAACGAAGGTTTTGAATTATATAATCGAAAATAATAAATAGAATTAGGTTAAGATTGAGGTTGAGATTAAGAATATCCAACCTAAATCTTAACCTCAACCTAAATAAAAATGGAAACAGAAAATAAACTTCAGCAACTATCTTTCGAAGAGCAACGTATACTTGGTGCCTTGATTGAAAAAAGTAAAACTACTCCAGATTATTATCCTTTGACTTTAAACTCATTGGTTACGGCTTGTAACCAAAAGTCTGCTCGTAATCCTGTTGTAGAATATGATGAAGAAACAGTTGTTTTAGCATTAGACTCATTGAAGAAAAAAGGATTAACTGGAAATGTGATTAGTAGCGGAATGAGAGCCCTAAAATACCGTCATAATTTAGCGATTGCTCATCCTTTAGACCCAGCTGAAACTTCTATTTTATGTTTATTATTACTTAGAGGTCCTTTAACAGCCGGGGAAATCAATTCAAATTCAGGAAGATTACACGATTTTGAAACGTTAACTGAAGTTCAGGAAACATTGGTACAGTTATCAAACTATGAAACTCCATTTGTATTTCTACTTCCAAAAAGACCTGGACAAAAAGAAGCTCGTTATTGTCATTTATTTGGAGAAATTACCTACGGTGCTGCCGATGGCGGTCCTGAAAACAATTCAAGTGATTTTTCTGAAGAACCTGCTCGAAAAAATGTTAGTCAACTTGAAGAACGGTTATCAAAAGTTGAAACTGAACTAGCTGAATTAAAAGCTGCCTTTGATAAATTAATGGCTGAGTTAATGTAGTAAAATAAGTGATTAATAAAATTTTATTTAAGCTATAAAATCAACGACCGATGTTGGCGGTCGACCTATAATTGCTTTGTTCCCTTTTATAACAATCGGACGTTCAATCAATTTTGGGAATTTCACTAATAAATCAACCAATTTTTCTTCCGAAAGCTCTTTACCTTTAACATTTTCAATATAATCTTTCTCCCCTTTTCGCATTAAATCATTGGCAGAAACACCTAATTTCATAAGTAAATCTTTAATTTCAATTGAAGACTGTTCTACTTTCAAATATTCTATAATTTCAAAATCAACTCCTTCATCTTTCAAAATCCCAAGAGCTTCTATACTTTTAGAACATTGGTTATTATGGTAAATTGTAATCTTTTCTGACATTTTGATTTATTTTTTATCCAACTAATAACCCAAACAAAGTCGGGTTATTGTTTAAGTATTCAAATGTAAAGTTCAATGCATTCAATCGATTGCAAATCCCTTGGAAATCTTCTTTGTTTTTTAACTCAATACCAACAACAACTGGACCACTTTCACGGCTGTTTTTCTTGGAGAATTGGAAATATGTAATATCATCTTCCTGACCTAATACCTCATTTACAAATGCTTTTAATGCACCTGGTCGTTGCGGAAATTGTATCATAAAGTAATGTTTCAATCCTTCATACACCAACGAACGTTCTTTTATCTCTTCAGTTCTAGTGATGTCATTATTACTTCCACTAACGATACAAACTACATTTTTTCCTTTAATCTCATCTTTGAAAAAATCTAAGGCTGAAATTGTTAAAGCACCAGCAGGTTCAACAACCATCGCTTCTTCGTTGTACAAACTCAAAATCGTTGTACAAACTTTACCTTCAGGAATAGTTATTACTTTTGATAATTCATCTTTACAAATCTCAAAATTCAAATTCCCTACTCGTTTCACAGCAGCACCATCTACAAATTTATCTATGTGTTCTAAAGTTGTAATTACACCATTTTTAATGGATGTCAACATAGAAGGCGCTCCTTCTGGTTCTACACCTATAATTTTAGTATTCGGGCTTAAAGCTTTAAAAACAGTACAAACCCCTGCTGCCAATCCTCCTCCACCTATTGGAACAAAAAGATAATCAATTGGTTCGGTAGACGCTTCTAAAATCTCTAAAGCAACAGTTCCTTGACCTGCAATAACCATAGGGTCATCAAAAGGATGAATGAAAGTCAAATTATTTTCTTCACAATATTGAAGAGCAACTTTAAAAGCATCATCAAACGTATCGCCAGCTAAAACAATTTTCACTTTCGATTTACCGAAAAGTTCAACCTGTTTAATTTTTTGTTTTGGAGTAGTTGAAGGCATATAAATTGTTCCTTGAATACCTAGAACCATACAAGAATAAGCAACACCTTGCGCGTGATTACCTGCACTTGCACAAACAATTCCATTTGCTTTTTGTTCGTCAGATAAATGATACATTTTATTGTATGCACCTCTTAATTTATAAGAACGAACTAATTGTAAATCCTCTCTTTTCAAAAGAATTTGAGCTTCGTATTTATCTGAAAGATTCAAACTTTTCATTAGAGGAGTTGTGTAGGCCACTCCTTCTAAATTAACTTTTGCTTCTTCAACGTTTTGTAGTGAAATCATTT
>CANCQX010000198.1 GCA_947380375.1 Flavobacteriales bacterium | reverse complement strand
TTTCTAAAATAAAATCCTTAATTATAATACGAAATTGGCGTTCCTTTCGTTTTGATTTCATTTTTAAACTTTTCAATTTTAAGTTGCTTTATTTTTTTATAATGTTCTTTTTTTTTCAACCATTCTTTTTCCGATTTTAAAATATGCTGATAATTATCTAGTTGGGATTTAATTGTTCCTACGGCCACTATTGAAATAATCGAAATTAAGAAGATCCGAAATTGCGTTTGGTATTTTTTCTCCTTTTTAGAATTATATCTAATTGTATAGAAAACTTTTAAAACTAGTAAAATTATTGCCCAAAACACCCACCAAAATAACCTATAATAAGCCATTCCAAAATCGGGGATATCTGTATATTGTATATTCCAAATAGGAATAGTTGAGTAAATTAAAAAAAATAGTACAATCAAATAAAAAATTGAAAATACATTGAATATTCTTTTCATTTATTAAAAATATAAATCCAAATTAATCGAGAAACTCTAAAATTAAAAAAAATTAATAATAATAAAACTAGGCACATCATTGAGATTATCTCCCAAACATTTTTAGTGAAAAATTGAGTAATAAAATACACTAATAACAATTCTCCTACTGAAATTGCATAACTTATATAAAAAGCACCTAAAAAATATCCGTTTTCTCTTTCATAGGTATAACCACAATTCGGACAACTTTCATTCATTTTTGGTGAACTAAATTTTAAAATATTTCCTAAATTAGAAAAAACATCTCCTTTACCACATTTGGGACATACACCCTTGCCAAACAATTGAACTATTTTCATCATCATCTAATTTATACAACAAAATTAGCATTACCAAACTTTAAATTCAATAGTAATTTCAGACATAAAAATGAATTATTCGGACATATTTTCTAATTTAGACTATGAATAAAATTCCAATCTTAAAAATAAATGAATTCTCTTTCGAAAAAAATGACTGCGAATTCTATATTAACAATATTGTAGACCATTGTACTAATTTTCATAATTCAATAAATTTACCTCACAAACACGACTTTTATTTAACAATATTATTTACAGCGGGATCAGGAACTCATGAAATAGATTTTAATTCCTATGAAATAAAACCAGGAAGTGTTTTTTTACTTAACCCCGGACAAACTCATAATTGGACTCTATCTGAAGACATATTAGGTTACATTTTTTTTCACTCAGAATCATTTTATAATTTATACTTTACGGACAAAAAGATAAATCATTTTCCTTTTTTCTATTCTAGACAAAACCCTCCCTGTATCAACCTCCCTTTGAATGAACTGCAAAATTTTATTGATTACTTTCAAAAAATAAGTGACGAATACATTAATAATCAAACACTTAATTACCATAAAATAAGAAATCTAATTGATCTACTTTATATTGACTTAACAAGAATATATAATTTAGAAAATAAGACCATAATTAATAAAAATCACTCTTATTTTACAAAACTACATCAACTAGAAAAACTAATCGAGGAAAATTACAAAATTGAAAAATCACCTAAAGAGTACGCTAGACACTTAAGTATTAGTACTAAACACTTAAATAGAATTGTTCAAACTTTACTAAACAAAACAACTCAAGATTTAATTAGTGAACGAATACTACTTGAAAGCAAAAGAATGTTAATCAGCTCAAAGCACTCTTTATCTGAAATTGCATTGGAATTAGGTTATGATGACTATTCTTATTTTACAAGATTTTTTAAAAAGAGAATCAAACAAACTCCAAGTGAATTTTTAAAAAAACATCAATAAAAGCAAAGCTTATTCAATAAAAGTAGAGATGAATCGAAATAGAATTAAAAATCAGGTTCTAATTTTTATTCATACGTAATCACAAAAATATCTTCGTTATCTCTTTTGAAAAATTTCTTTTCACGAGCATAACGTTCGATTTCGGAAGTATAACGCATTTGTTTTAGGGTGAATTTTGTTCTTTCTAATTTTTTAGAAACTTCAATTTTAGTTTCTTCTAAATTACTTAATTTATTTGCGTGGGTGACCATAGAAAAAATATCATTATCATCTAAAAACAATGCATAAATGACAAAAATAGTACTTGTTAAAATGAATTTATTTTTAAAATAAACTAAATATTTTTTCATTTGTTTGAATGTGTTTCAAATAAATTGATCTTGAATAACTTAACAAATATAATACATACTTATAAAAATAAATCGCTTGTCATTTGAATTTTTAAAGTATAAATGTTTAAAACATTATTTCGCAATTTCATCATAACGGGTTTTAAAAGCCTCGTGCTCTTCAAACCAAGGAGCAACTTTATTAAAAAGAGCTTTTGCTTTGTCTTCCTGATGAGCTGCAATATAGCATTCTCCAGTTTGAATAATACCAATCACAAATAAATCTTTATCTGCATCCGACCAACCTTCAAGATCTTTAATTGAAGGTAGAATTTTTTCGCATTCTTTCCAGATTGCACTTGCACCACCTTTATCACCCCCTCTAAACTTAGCTGCTGCCTCAATAAATTTAGGGCCAATTGGGTGAGTCGTGATTTTATAATATTTAACAGCCCAACCCGATGCATCTTTAAATTTATCAGACGACAATGCATTTGAAACCCTTTCTACAATACTCATTTGAAACTCATCAACAAATTCTTTGTGCTTATTTACACAACTAGAATCTTTATCTATTTTCATTGCCTTAGCTAAGCATCCTATTGCTTCTTTGTATGGGTCATTAAATTTTTCACTAGGTGTTCCAGAAATTGAAATTTTATAAAGTCCCTTTGCCATCCACATTAAAGGTAATGGGTGTTTCTGTAAATGTTCTTTTTGGGAATATTTATGGGCAGATGTCACCAATTTCTCATATTTCCCATCTGCATATAGAATTGTTAAATCATCAAAATCAGGTTCTTGAGCAAAACTTAAAGTATATGAGAACAACACTAATAATAAACAAACCACATTTTTCATATATGTCTTTTTTGAGATACGTTTCAATAATCGGTCCTAAAGTATTAAAAATAAATGGTAGTTCGATAATTTGGGGTTGAACTTAATGTGTACTTAAGTATTTTTTTTTAACACGGAGTTTAAAATGAGTTCTTCACGAAGTTTCTCTGAGTTTTTATTTCT
>CANCQX010000197.1 GCA_947380375.1 Flavobacteriales bacterium | reverse complement strand
TACAAGCTATAATTTACCAATAAATTATACAATACGTTAGATGAATTAGAAGAATTTATGATAAAAACTATTTTTCAAACATCTAGAAAAATAAGTGATGAGTATATGTGGATATTCATACGTATTCTTAAATGAAATTTGGGCTTTATAATATTTATGTTTGGTATTACTTATATTTTCACACCAAAAATACAAATGTCATCTATTTGTTCATTATCACCTCGCCATTTATTATGTTCGTTATAGATAGCCGTTTTTTGTTCAGATAATGTTAAATGACAAATTGAAACAATGAATTGTCTAAATGCTTTTTTTGAGTATTTTTTTTCCTTTACTCCACCAAATTGGTCTGGGTAACCATCAGTAGATAAATAAATAATATCTCCTTTTTGAAGATTGATAATATGATTCGTAAAAGGTTTAATTTTATCCATTTTACCAATAGGTTGCTTATCTGCTTTTATTTCTATTAATTCTCCATTGCGAACAATCCATAGCGGTATGTTTGCTCCAGCCCATTGTAATTCTCCTGTTTGTAATTTTATTGCACACAATGAAGTATCCATTCCATCTCGAACGTTTTCATATTCATCCTTACTAAAATCTTTTATGACTAATTCAGAAACTTTATCCAAAATTAATGCTGGATTAGTTATACCATATTCATTAACGGATCTATTCAAAGCATTACTACAGATTACACTTACTAACGCACCTGGTACACCATGACCAGTACAGTCACATGCTGCAAATAATATTATTTCTTCGTCATCTTGAACTGTTTCCATCCAATAAAAATCGCCTGCTACAATATCTTTTGGTAAATATAAAATGAACGAATCTTTTAAGTGTTTTTTTACTACTTTGGAAGGAGGTAATATGGTTGCTTGAATACGCTTAGCATATTCAATAGATGATAGTATTTCTCTATTTTGATGTTCTACTTTGCTTCTTTGTTTTTCTACTTCTTCTTTCTGTTGTGAAATAATGTTGTTTGCTATTTGCTTTTGGCGATAACTTCTATAAATAAACATTGTCAATACTAACATTGTTCCAAAACCGATAATAAGGCCATTTCTCAATAGTTTTTGTTGTTGAATTTGAGCGTTTTTTTTAGTTTGTTCTATTTCGTGAGCTACTTTTAATTCTGATTCTCTTTTTTCTACCTCAAAGTTGGTTTTAATATCACTCAATTGTTCTGAGTTTTCAATATTAAAAATACTATCTGTAATTTCTTTAAATGCTTTATGGTTAAGGTAGGCATCTTTATAATTTCCTAATCCTTCCTGAGCAATCGCTAATTCCTCATGGGCTAATCTAAGATTATCAATTTCCCCAACTTCTTTAGAAAGCAATATAGCTTCGTTTGCGTGTTTAATAGCTAGCGAGTATTGCTTTATTTTATTATTAATAGAACTAAAGTTTAAGTGTAATAAAGCTAAACCACTTTTATCCCCTAATTCAATTTCAATTTTTAAGGCCTTCTTTAGATATTCCAATGCTTTAGGGTAGTTGTTTTGATTAAAGTGAATGAGACCAATATTCGTGTAGCATTTAATTATTCCGCTTTTATCCCCTAATTCAGTATCAATTTTTAAAGATTTATTAAAATATTCTAATGCTTGAGGGTAGTTACTTTGATTATCGTGAATATTTCCAATATTCATATAGCATACAGATTTCCCCCTTTTATCTCCTAACTCAGAGTTAATTTTTAAAGCCTTATAATAATATTCTAATGCTTTAGGGAAGTTGCTTTGATTATAGTGAATGAGACCAATATTCGAATAGCATCCAGCTATTCCATTCTTATCTGCTAATTCAGTATCAATTTTTAAAGATTTAAAGTAATATTCTAATGCTTTAGGGAAGTTGCTATGGTAATAGTGAATAATTCCAATATTCATATAGCATTTAGCAATTCCCCTTTTATCTCCTAACTCAGAGTTTATTTTTAAGGCTTTGAAATGATATTCTAATGCTTTTGGAAAGTTGCTTTGATCAAAGTGAATAAGTCCAATTTCACTGTAACAAAAAGAAATTCCTTTCTTGAAATTTAATTCTCTTCCTAAAGAAAGCCCTCTGTTTGCATAAGAAATAGCATTTTTATATTCACCAATATCTCTATATCCGGCACATAAATTTTTTAATGTTAAAACTTTATTTGTATCTTCTTTGTGTGTTTTTAAAACACTAAGTAATGAGTCTAATTGTGAACTTTGAGCAGTATTGCTACCAATAAAGAAAACAGTGAAAAATAAACTTAAAATAAAGTATCGATAGATGAAAATTAATGGCATAAAAAGCACGTTAAAAAATAATATATTGTTATAGTTGGTTTTTATTTTTTTATAAATCAAAGTATTTTATAAGTATTATGTAAAGTTGTGTTATTTTTTTAAAAAAACAGAAATATACTATTCAAAAGTTTACTGTCAACACCAATAAAAACTAAAAAAATGTATTTATTTTTATCATTGATTTTGTTTTCAAAAATAATCAAACTTTATTTTGTAAGCTAATTATTTAAATTATTTTATTGATTTAAATTATCGTCTTAATTTGTCAAGCAAACCCATTTGAAATTAATAGTTGAAAAATTTATAAACCTTAGTTCGATTAAAAAAGTGCTACTTGATTAGTTGCTTCAATATCAAATTTTATGGTTGTTTACTTTGGAAAGAAACTATTAGCAATAAGTCCTGAAATTAAATTTGAAATAAAGTTTTCAAAACTTCTATGAAGAGAATGTTCAACTTGAAAAATGTTTTTTAATTCATAATTTATTTATTCAATAGTAGACCTTTTTCTAAGTAATATTTTATCTCTAATTACAATAATTAATTAGACTCATTCGACAAATAAAAGCTGAATAAGTTGGATGAAATACACCCTTTGTCTCAATAAATTTTGCGTTTTTATTTTACTTTAAAATTTCTAATTATTTAATTGAGAGCGCTCAGGTTTATAGAAACTATATTATAAAAATGAATTTTTATAATATATCTATCGGATTTATCTTTGTTTTTGGTATTTGTAAAAAAATGATTTTAGTCATTTTTATAAAATAATAATAATGATAGTTTTGTTTTGGATTAATATTTTTTTAAATGAAAACAAGAATTAATCAAAGACTAATTTTCGCTACGATTATAA
>CANCQX010000196.1 GCA_947380375.1 Flavobacteriales bacterium | reverse complement strand
GACAATAGCTGGGAATTATTTTTTGAAATCCCACACTTAGAATATCAACAAGCAAGGGAAATAGAAAATCATATTAAAAAAATGAAGAGTTCAAAATACATTTCAAATCTACTAATACACCCTAAAATAGTAGAAAAACTGAAAGACATGTACTCTTAACTTGTATAATTTAATAAACTTAATTATATTTGCACCGTAAATGCACATGTGGCGTAATTGGTAGCCGCGCCAGACTTAGGATCTGGTCCGCAAGGGTGGGGGTTCGAGTCCCTTCATGTGTACTGAGCCGGACTTTTCTGATAAATTCAGAAAGTCCGGCTTTTTTATTTGCTCTAATTCCTTTGATAATTGGGCGGTGTAGCCAATCACTTCATTTATTTCAGAGGTTCGATAATGCTCTATTTTTGAATCATAACCCAAACCGGCAGGGAATATGGTATTTTGGAAGATTTGCTTTTCATAATAATCGCCAGAGTCCCAAACTGGCGCTAGATTGGCGGTTAATTTGGTCGTAAAATGTATCAACTCTTTAGGGTTCGATAATTTTTGGTCGAGCTTTTCAAATTCTTCTAAAAGCTTCTTTTTTCGAACCTTCATTTCTTCAGAAAATTCCTCATAAATATCTAAAGTTACCTTCCCAATCGCATGGCGTTTTCTCAAATTATAAAACTCTTCCTCAACTTCATTAAGTTTTAACGAAAGGGCTTTTTTCTCCCCAGTGTTGGTTTCTGTTAGGTTATCCCAAGTATAACGCAATTGTATCTGCAAAGGCTCAACGTGGTCAGGATTTATGGTATAATCCCCTAAAAACTCCCTAAACTTTTCGTGCATCATATTGGCGCTTCGATTAATCTTAATACCAATCTTATTGACCTTGTAATAATAAAGCTTCTTCTTTTTAACGATATAACCCGTAAAAGGAATACCTGATTCTGTATCTTTTACAAATACCTTTAAAGGTAAGTTATCATTTGCCTTGTTGACCTTGAAGCCATCTGTTTTCTTTAATGCATTGGCACGCAAAAACAAATCTTCGTCAATTAATGCAGGATGCTTTCCTCGTATTACTTCTCCATTCAATAAATTGTGCGACATAAATCCGCAGTAAAACGGATTTCTAAAAATATCTGTAAGCGTTTGTTTTGGCATTATAACGCCCAAGGGCTTTAGTTTCTCTACTATCTGCTCATAAGTCATTCCGTTAGCTCGCCATATAAAGGCTTGCTTCATAGCTTCGCCTTTTTCATTTATAACTATCGTTTGAGTAGCTGCTCCTTTTACAAATGAATACCCAGTTGGTGCATTACCAATCCATTCTCCTCGCAATAATTTTTCACGCATTCCATCAATCGTTTTCTGTCTTCGCAAATCGTTGTCGTATTTACTAAAGATGAATTGAATGTTTTGTTGTAATGCTCCAGCGTGTGAATTGGTATCGATGGGTTGAGTAACAGCCATAATACTTACTCCTGTTTTCTTTAGCTCACTTGAAATAAATATAGCACTATCTCCTGTTCTGCTAAAGCGATCTAAACTGTAAACCAAAATGTATGAAATTTTTTCTCTGCTCGATTTTACAAACTTGAGCATTCGTGTAAACTCTTTTCGCTCATCGCTTTTCGCACTTTCATACGTTCCACCAAAATAACCTTTAATGTTAAATTGGTTTTTGATAGCGTATTCCACGCAGTATTTTTTCTGCCACTCTAAACTTTGGTTGGTATCCATTTGTTCTTTAGAACTAACCCTTGTATAGATAACGCAATTTTGAATGCCAATTTCCTGCTCTTCTTTTCCTTTGCCTTTAGCAAATTTTTTAAGCAGCATCTCGTTTTCTACTTTCTGCTTCTCCTTCATTTGAACCTCCTTTTTTATTTTCCTTTTTTATAGCTGATAATTTCTGTTCTTTTTGTTTTTGCTTCATGTATAAACCATAAAACAGTATTGATAATTTTTCTAATGATTTTATAGTTGATTCAGCTTGCTCATCAGAATAATTTTCAAAGCCTTTACAATTTCTAAGTTCAGCAATAGTCAATCGTTTATGTTCCTTCTTCTCCGACATATCCCCTCCTTATTCTTTCACAGTAATAACTTTAAATTTACGCTTCGCACCGGGGCGCTTATTCTCAACAAGAATTTTACGTTCCTTAACAGGCTTTTCTTTTTCAGGCTCTCCCTCACGAATACGGAATTCATTATTCTTTTTATCAATCAAAATAAATTCTCGATATTCTTTTTCTCGAAGTATGCGAATAAGTTCTTCCTGCGCTGTTTTGCTTTTTGCAATTTCGAGTGGCTCTTGCTTTTTGGATTTAAAAATCACAAACACTTTTTTGTAATCTTCTTCCTTTATATAATAGAGCAACTTTCTTTCCTGTGGAGTAAATAGATGTAAGCCATTCAAATACTCAATCAGATAATCTTCAATTATAAATTTGAAAATTAAATCGGTAATATTTACTCGTACTTGAGAGTGAAACTCTTTTTTATAAAGTAATTCTTTAGGATATAAATGTTCGTTCTCTTTAATAAAAGGAAACCACTCGCCATCATTAAATACAATTAGTGAAACCGACTTGCGTGTAGCAATTGCTTCTGTTATCAATATGTGCAAGAAATTAAACTTGAATGGTAGTGAATCGTAATCGGCTGTTTTATATTCGCCCGATTGAAAGAAATTTAAAAACTCTTCTTTATCCTCGCCTTCATAATCTTTTAAAGCATCTAAATGATTAACAAAATTATCAAACAACTCCTTCATGGGTAAAGGCTCATATATATCATCAGCCATCTTTTTTATAACAGGAATTTGAATACCGAAAGATCTCAGTTCATTTACCACCTTTATCCAAATAAAATCTACAAAGCTGAATTTGCGATTCGCTTCTTCGTTCTCCCTTGAAAAACGGATAATACCTTTATCGTCCCAATGGCTAATTACTCTATAATTTACTCCAGTATCTTTTGCGCTTAATTTTTCTTCGTTCAGTAATTCATACAACTCCGCTAGTTTATCAAGACTCTTTGTGTCTATAAACTCTTCTAATTTTATTGAGATCATGCTTCCTCCTCTTTAATTATTAATTGATTTATTTCGATTCTTTATTATACACAAATGTAACACAATAGTTTTATAACTTCCAAACAATAACCCATCAATTTTTGAGCAAATTCGTAAATTTTTGCTAAAAATCAGCAAATCATACAGTTAAATATTTAT
>CANCQX010000195.1 GCA_947380375.1 Flavobacteriales bacterium | reverse complement strand
GGATTGCATCCGGGTTATATCAAAGAAGATTGGAAAGAACAATTGGCGATTATAGAGAAACATTTATTTTCAAATACTTACGTTGCTGTTGGTGAAATTGGAATGGATTTATATTGGGATAAAACATTCATTAAAGAACAAGCCGAAGCATTTACGCAACAAGTGAAATGGGCGAAAGAATTGAAATTACCAATTGTAATTCACGCACGAGAAGCTTTTCAAGAAATTTTTGACATTGTAGATGAATTAATAGACGAAAATTTAACAGGAGTTTTTCATTGTTTTACAGGTACAATAGAACAGGCTAATCATATTTTAGGATATAAAAATTTCAAATTAGGCATTGGTGGAGTATTAACCTACAAAAAAGCTGAATTGGATAAAATAATTGAAAAAATTGATATTCAACATTTGGTTTTAGAAACAGATTCACCTTACTTACCTCCTACTCCTCATAGAGGAAAACGCAATGAAAGTAGCTATTTACTGCATATTGCTGAAAAATTAGCAGATGTGTATTCAATTACTCTTAAAGAAGTCGAAGAAATTACTACTGAAAATGCATTGAAAATATTTAAAATTAGATGTTAGAGATTAGCTATTAGTTATTAGACTGTGTAAGTTGTTCTCAATTTTTTAACTTTGACATCTTTAACACTTTATAATTTGTCCCTTTTTATTGGGATGGTTTCAAAAATAAAGAAATTAAACAATGACGAATAAACCAAAATTATTAATCATATATACAGGCGGCACAATTGGAATGATTAATGATCCTAAAACAGGTCATTTAATTAGTTTTGATTTTGACCATATCTATCAACAAGTTCCTGAATTGGAGCGTTTACAAGTTTCATTAGAAACAATTAGCTTTCATCCTCCGATTGATTCATCAGAAATGAATCCTGTTTTTTGGACAGATATTGCTCAAAAAGTATATGATAATTATGCAAATTACGATGGTTTTGTAATTCTACACGGTTCAGATACAATGGCATATACTGCTTCCGCTTTAAGTTTTATGTTGCAAGATTTATCAAAACCTGTAATCTTAACAGGATCACAATTACCAATTGGAACTATACGAACAGATGGTAAAGAAAACTTAATTACCGCTATTGAAATTGCAGCTTCTAAAAATGAAAAAGGGGAAAGTCGAATTCAAGAAGTTGCGGTTTATTTTGAATTTTCTTTATTTAGAGGAAATAGATGTTCTAAAATTTCTGCCAATCAATTCGAAGCTTTTAGCTCGCCAAATTACCCGAAATTAGCAGAGGCAGGAATTGAAATCAACTTTAATACAGAAAAGGCTTTTAAATCTGAATCTAAAGAATTAAAACTATTTACTAATTTAAATAATCACGTAGCACTTTTGAAAATATTCCCTGGATTTTCAGCAAATGTCTATAAAAACTTATTCGATATCAACGAAGTAAAAGGAATCATTATAGAAACATTTGGAGCCGGAAATGCACCAAGCAACGATGAATTCAGGCAATTGATTTCCAATTATATACATAACGGAGGAATCATATTAAACATTACGCAATGTAATTCTGGAAGTGTACAACAAGGAAAATATGAAACGAGTTCTTTCTTTGATAAAGTGGGAGTAATTTCAGGAAAAGATATGACGACCGAAGCGGCTTTAGCGAAAATGATGTATTTGTTAGGAAGTCAAGATTCGAGAGAAGAAATACAGAAACAATTAGCGATTTCAATTTGTGGAGAGATGTCTTAAAATGAAAAAAACGGAAGAAAACTTAAAGCTTCTAACATTTTTAAATAAAAAATATTTACAGGTATATTTTAACCACCTAGTGTATATGTTCCTCCAAAACCACTTTAATCTTCAGTTCTTTGAGTAAATTCGCTCAAAGACCCTATTAAATATGCTTAACCAATTCTCGGTCTAGAATTATTGATTCTACCAACATTATTTGATGTGGAATCCCTTCAAAGAGGAAGCTTAGGAAAAATATCGTGTAATAAAATTATTATTGCTGTTATATTTATTGCTGTTCCGATTACACAGCCTTTAAAGGTTTTTTTAACTCTCTTGTTTGTGACCCCACTTTTGTAAGCTCTAATTTGCTTTGTAGTTATGTTAGGGTATTTACTTTTTAAATGTTCAGTAGCATTAAGTTGTAATTCATTCGGTGCAGCAACGGAAATTAAAGCAGGTAAAATGCCAAAAACATTAAAAATAGAACATGTTATGACACCAAATGCAGTCGAACCATTTGATTTCAATTCAGATTCTCCTAATTTTGAGTAATATGAATAGAGTAATTTTTCATTTTGTAGCGAATCTCTATTGCCTACCATATTCACTTTTTGGATTGAAGTTGAAAAAGTGTCTTTTTCTAATAGAATTGATTTAGTAGATGTATTTGAATAACTTTTGTCTTCTAGTTCGACAACTAGTTGGGTTATTGTATCTTTTTCAATCACTGTATTTTGCTCTTCGGGAATCGACCTTGGATTTTCTTGGGTTATTCCTAATAAAGGAAGAAGTGTAAGTAAGAGTGTGAAATAGTACATATATCTGTTTGTTTTGTTAGACAAATATATGTTGAATAAATGGTTATTCAACACTGAATTTCAAAGCTTTAAATATTTTTTTGTGAAATTGACACATATTAAAATGATTTATATGGAACATTTAATTACTTTAAAATAAACAATAAATTTGATTGTTTTTTACTAGATTTTCAATTCTGATTCGATTTTTTGTTTATTCAAATGAATCATTCTTTCAATTTGATAAAAAAATGAATTTTAAATTAAAAAGGTGTAAACAATGCTTCGTTTAGAAAATGTTTAAAAAAACACCTTTTAACCAAACAATATATGTGATTTACAATTACATTTTTAGCTGATAAAGCTATGGTTTATTTTATCAATGTATTTATTAGGAAGTCAAGATTCGAAAGAAAAGATACTTAGAAAATTGACAATTTCTTTGAATACTGAATTAACGGAGGGATAGAAATTTAATAGTAATGTTTTTTAAATATAAAGGTTCATCCTCTGCATGAATATTTAATAAAATTTCTTGACTATTAAAGGATTTTAATGATTTAAATTCAAAATCATATTTCCCATTTTGAGCAACATTAAATCCATTTTCGGCAAAATGAATTAGATTCATTTCATGCCAATAATTGTATTTTTTTTTGTCTTCAAGTATACCAAGGATTACCTTTCCATCATTTTTTTCTTTAAAAGCATTTTCTATAGA
>CANCQX010000194.1 GCA_947380375.1 Flavobacteriales bacterium | reverse complement strand
AAGAACCAACAGCCTTATTTAAAACCTCTTTTAAAAATAATATAAATTTGTCTTATAATTAATATTATGTTAAATAGAATTGTGAAAATTAAAAAAAACCAGTATAAAAAATAAATACTGGTTTCTTATGAAATAAAATTATTTTAATTGTTTAACATCTATAGCATTTAAACCTTTTGGTCCTTTTTCGGTTTTAAAAGTAACTTTATTACCTTCTTTAATTTCTTCTAGATGACTATTAATATGTGTAAATATACTTTCTTGAGAATCTTGACATTTGATGAAACCATATCCCTTAGAGCTATCAAAAAAAGTTACTGTTCCAGTTCTTACACCATCGTTTTCATCTGCTTCTTCTCTAATCGGGACGCCAAGTGATATATTTTCAGCAATAACTTTCTTCTTCTTTAATGGATCTGGCGGTGTTGAAGAAAGGTTTCCATTTTCATCAACATACATAAGCATATCTTCAAAAGCACTAGAACCTGGGTTAGCTTTACGTTCCTCTTTAATTTTTGCTTTATCTTCTTTCTTTTTTTTCTTTTTGTTTTCCTTTTCTTTTTTATTCCAAGTTTCTTGAGATTTTCCCATGTATTTTTTGAATTTAATTATTAATAATGGTATTTCTCAATTTAAAAGCAATGTCTACTAAAAGAAGAGTATTTGAAATATTAATTTACCAGATTACAAATATAATAGAACTAAACGGAATTTAGCTAATTTAAAATGTATTGTTTTAAATAAAACGATAAGATTTTTTCTTTAATTAATTGAAAAAATCCCATGTTAAACCAAGACGTATAAAGTTTTTCTGAATTGGAAAACCTACTAAAATTTGATTTGATTTATTATTCCAAAAATAACCTATGTTTTCAATTCTCGCAAAAAATCTAAATTCTCCTACTGAAAAACCAAGAAAAGCACTTAAATTAGTCATTGGATGAAAAACACTTTTAGTCTCATTAAGTGTAAAAACATCTATAATACTATTATATGACATGAGTTTATAAGATGAAATCCAAGCAAGATCTAAACCGTAAATTCCCTCCATTTTTTTCGCTTTAAACATTTTTTTCTTTATAAAAAAACGTGAATTTAATGTTGTCCTTGGTAAATATGAAAAATTTAATGAAGGTATATTTAAGGTTATATTGGGTTGAATATTAAAAACACCTATATTAAAAGCTCCGTTAAAAGATAACGAATTCAAAGAAATTAAATTAAGCGTATCATTTCTCCATAGAGAATCAATGAAAAAATAATTATTATGTAAAATAGAATTTGAGTATGAAATTTGTAAAAATTTGAAATTGTTAAGTTTATAACTTGCTAAAATTGAAGAATTAATTCTATTTTGCATTTTATATTCGCCTAACTTATATGAATAATTGTTTGAAAAATAAAAACGTTGAAACGCTTCGGGCCATTTTTGTTCAAATTGCACTGTTCCATTAATATTAATTTTTTTATATTTAGTTGAAATCACACTTTTATTTGACCACTCCCCCCCTGCACCAATTAGATTAAAAATGATGTCATTTTTTAATTCTATTTTTTTTATATTAACTTTTAAAGCAGAAGTTAGATTTATTTCTGAAGTATCGTGATGAATTCCTAAATTTTGGTAATCCCAATATCTTTGCTGAATTAAAAAGTCAAAATAGATACTTTTCGATTTTAAATATAATCCAGAACTATTTTTAATACTAGCAAATCGATATTGATCTCTCGTTTTTAAACTGTCAATATTCCAATTTTTTATTAATTTTTCCTCAGTAAATTCTCGATTTAACACTTCGTACGTATGCTTTGTAATTATTCCAATTGCATTAATTGAATCATTAAATAAATTAAAATAATTATTAAGATTTACCGAAGCTATTTTTATATTATTTTTCGAATTAGAATTATAAATAGGTAAGAATTCTAATCCTTGACTTTCAATGTTTTCATAATTTGAAACACCCCCATTTAAACCTGTGATTTTTGAACAATACGAAGATTCCAAATAATAAGAATAAAATTTATTATTTTTTCTTATTTGTATAATAAAAGTATTATCTGAATACTTGCTATTTCTTAAAAAACCATTCGAACTATTTCTTTGATAATTTAAATTGAGTAAAGTTTTTTTAGATAAAGCTTGTTGATAATCAAAATGTAAAAATTGAGTACCTTTTGAACCAAACGAATAGCTAAAACCTAGGTGAGGTAAACCTGAAAATACCATTTGTTTAAAACTTATGGTATTTCTAAAATTTTGTAATCCAACTTTTTCAAATATAAATTTTGGAGAAATATTAGAGTTAAAAGTATTGAGCGATCCACCGGAAAATGTTGATACTTGGGATGAATAACTCATATCTAATGAATCGATATTACCCCCTGTTTTATGTGTAAATAAAATAGAGTCTTTTTCTATGAATAAATTAGATTGTCCTATTAATGAAAATGGAATAATAATCAAAGACAAAAATAAACTTCGTATCATAGAATTTTTTAATAGGAAAGTATAATCCGATATTCAATTAATAAAATATAATTATATAAAAAAAGGGGCAAATGCCCCTCTAATATATATAATAATAAAATATTACATTTTGTTAATCAACAATTGTAATCCTGATTTTAAATTATCAGCTTTATTTGAATGAATAACTTTAGTTTTAGCTAATTTATCAATCATTGTAGCAACAACAGGAAATAATTTTTCAGCATCAGATTTATTTTCAGACGCACGTAACTTACGTACTGCATTACGAGTTGTTTTATGTTGATATTTATTACGAAGTCTTTTAACATCGTTAGATCTAATTCTTTTTTTTGCAGATTTATGATTCGCCATCTTCTTTATTTTTTTTTTAAATATTAGAACTAATGTTCTTGTAGCCCATAGGAGAATCGAACTCCTATTTTACGGATGAAAACCGCATGTCCTAACCGTTAGACGAATGGGCCAAATATAATGTAAACTTAACTTTTAGTAGCCCATAGGAGAATCGAACTCCTGTTACCAGGATGAAAACCTGGCGTCCTAACCACTAGACGAATGGGCCGTTTTATTTGTTTACCCTCAATTATTTGGGAGTGCAAATATAAGTTGAAATTCTTCAATTCCAAATCAATTTTGTATTTTTTTTAAATATTTATTTTTTTTAAATGAAAAAACAGGATCTGAAACAATTAATAAATATAGAAATTATTACTTAACTAATTGATTTTGAATTTAAAAAAAAATAAAACTTAAATATAATCAGATGTAAATAAAAACGTACACTAACTT
>CANCQX010000193.1 GCA_947380375.1 Flavobacteriales bacterium | reverse complement strand
CCAACTGTTATAAGCCGTATGATCGATTACTTTTTTTTGGGAGAAGGTTGTAAATGCTACAAGTAAGCTGATTAAAAAAGAAAATTGTTTCATTTTGAATATTTAAAGTCAAGTGTAAATATACCAAAAATCGTTGTTTGTTAAAAATATCTTATAAATTACCCGCTACTACAAAGGCTTTTGTTTTTGTAAATACATTACCGCCATTACTATCAAAAGCTTCGAAAACACCGATGTATGCACCGATGTTTGCCTTGGTTTGAGTGTTTGTTATTCCATCCCACGAAAATGAACCATTTGTAGCTAACAACTCATTATTTAGTACTGATTTAACTAATCTTCCTTCAGCATCGTATATCGAAAAAGTACCCACCATTCCTGAAAGTAGAAATGCATAATTCACTTGTAAAATATCTTCAAAACCATCGTTATCAGGAGAAATAGTTTTATTGGTATAGTCAAAATCACCTTTTGAATCTGCTTTATAATCTTGGGAATTTATTCTTCCAGGTGTAGCAAAATTTACAGATTCAGCAGCAGTATGCCAATTACTTGATACTGAAGAAACTCCTTTAGAATCAATTCGTTCCAATGATTTCCCCTTTACTTCGTCTATTAATGTAAATTGCCACTCTTTTGAATACGAAACTTTATCTATAATTTCTTGGTTACACATCAAAACTACACTGCTTGAATCAATGTTGTAATTCGGTAACTCTTGCTGAATAAACCGACCACTTGTCGCAAATGAATAATTTTGTTTTTGTGACGAACTATCCGCTGTTATCACAACATATTCTCCACTTTTTAGATTAAAATGAGTTGTTATCAGTTTATAATTTGCCGGAACTCCTTTTTCATAATTAGCTAAAATACAATCTTTTAAATCAATAAACTTTGAGCTGTTATTGAATAATTCAATGAAATCACTTCCACCAGAAAACGGATCAAATAATATTTCATTTACTACAATATCTCCTTTTGATGGAATTTCAGCTAACGCAAATTTTCCTGTTAACGAAGTCGTATTCATTGAACAATCGGAAACTGAATTTAAAAAGATCGAATATTCTTTGCTACCTATAAGATTTTCAGAAAAATCGAAAGAAATTTGGCTCGGAAAAAAAGAGGAAATCGATACTTTTTGAAAGGAAACAGGAGGAGAAAATGTAATTGTAGAATTGGCCAATGAAGTAGAATCCATTCCTTCGTTAAAATAAAGATCTAAACGATTTAATTTTGAAGTTAAAAGATTTTTAATTATAGGTTTTACAGTGTCTTGTGCATTATTACTTGTAGAATTAATCAATGCAGGTGTTCCTCCTGAAATAGCGTTACTTGTTACCCAATTCGAAGCATTTGAACAAGGTAAAACCAAATTAATTCTTTCAAGCGAATAACCCCCTTCTTTTTTCAGATTGTCTTTGTACCAACTATCTGAATAGGTTATTTTATCAATGATAACTCCATTATTAAATTTTAGAACAATATCGTCTCCTGCATTATTTAAACTCGGAAAACTAGTTACACCAACACTATAAGGATATTCATTTGAAAAAGAAGTAGAGCTTAAAACCGCATATTCTCCAGGTGAAAGCCATTTTTTATTCATTGTTCCATCTGAAGAATTATCGCCAATTTTCCAACCTTGCAAATTGAAATACTTGGAACTTCGGTTGTAAATTTCAATGAATTCGACCTCAGGTAAACCAATACTTGGTGAAGGATCAGCCATAAATTCTGTAATGATCACATCTCCTAAAACAGGAGTTTCAGCCGTCATAAAGGAAATAGTAACGGTTTGATTTCCTGCTATATTCCCTGAATAATCTGTACTATTCATTGAGGTGATTACATACGATTGGCCGTTCTGTAGAGGCGAAATCAACGATAAATGAACCAATTCCGGATTTTGATTATCTACCACAGCTAAAGCGATGCCTATAAAAGGTGAGATTGAATAGTTTACTAAATTTTGAGCTGAAACAGTTTCTATCGCTTGATCAAACAATACATCGATTTGGTTGCTAAAAATAGCTTCTGCTGAAACGATTTTGGGCGGAGTAAGGTCTAAAATTTCATTCCCGACATAAAAATTATCCAAATAGAATTTATTAGCATTGGAAACAGTGTATTTACAAAGTATACCAACCGAAGTTCCAATAATTGATGCAGGATCATTTCCGATTGAATACGATGAGAAGTTATCATTGCCAGATGGATCGACATACAATTTCCAATTACCACTCATATCTCTTATTACACGAACGCTAATCGCAAAACTCGAAGCAATCTGACCTGATAAACCCGAACAAATGACTGTTGAAACACCATTTTGTTGTTTACATAAATGGATTGCATCTGCTGAACCGCTCTCTCCAAATTGTAAATAAAATCCATCGGGATTAATGGATAAATCTGAATTTGTGGCAGATAAATATATTTTTGAATAATTATTTGTCGAAGGTGAAAAAGCCATTTTTAGCCAAAATCTCCATTCTTTTGAATCGACACTTGTTAATTGGTGATTAGTAGATAAATAGGAAGTTCCAGCTACTGAAGCCGTCGTTTGGAGTTGCTTTGAAGAGTTGACAATAAAATCGGCAATATTTCCACCCCAAGTTGGTGAATCAGAAAAATTTCCATCCAAAAAATTCTCTGATACTTGCGCATTTATGAAACTATTCCAAATGATGAATGTGATTAAAAGTAAACGTTTCACGAAGGTTGATTTAAGTTATAAAAAGTGGGTTAATTAAAATTATTTCATTTTTCCAAAGATAAATCCCAATACAAATGCTAATAAAACAACTGCAATTGTGGAATCAATTATACCCGAGTAAGCTAATAATACAACGGCTAAAACCACAACAAAAATCAAGCTGATTTCTAAAATAATTCTCCATAAATGAGGTTCGGCATACCCATCAACAAATCCTTTTAAAATCGTATTTAAAAACGTTGGTTTTTCTCTTCTTGGTTGAGAAGGAGCCTTGTGAATAAGCAATTTAGCCAATTCATCGTCAGACATTTCGCCATTAATTATCTTTTGTTTTACCGCCTGAATATCCATACTATTTAATAATTAAATGATAGATTTCGACGAAGGTACTCAAAACACAATCAAGTTACTATGACAAATGTTTTATTTTTTAGTGAGGGGGGTTGAAAGTGAAGATATTTTTTTGATGAGTTTTTTATTTAGAATATAGTTTTTAAAAGTTATAGTCGCATAATTGATTAATCCCTTTCAGGGCTTGGTTGTTGGATAGTTTTTCGATGGGCTTTGCCCAATCGTTTATAAATATAACCCTT
>CANCQX010000192.1 GCA_947380375.1 Flavobacteriales bacterium | reverse complement strand
CCAATGTTATGATTTTAAGCGATTTATTATATTTTAAATGTGATTTATTTCAGTTTTATTTTTTTTAAATGTCTATTTTAGAATTTATAACTCAGTCCTAAACTTGGAAGTATTGGGAATTGATAAATCTTTTCTGAAGTTATACGATTAACATAAAAGATATTTTTTCTATCATAAGCATTTGTTAAACTTCCAATTATTTCTAATACAGTTTTGTTTTTAAAATTAAATTGTTTTTTCAAAGTAATATCTAATCGGTGGTAATAAGGTAATCTTTGACTATTGAAATCACCTAATTTACTCGTAACGTTTGACGCATTATTTGTTATATAATTAGTTGTAACACCTTGACTAAAAGTTTCTGATTGGTAAAAACCAGCTGTAGGTGTAAAAGGTAATCCTGATCCTAAATTCCATCTCAAACTAAACTCAATATCTTTTTTCTTTCCAAACAAATAAGTTGAAACAAAATTGATGTTATGTCTTCTGTCAAAAACAGGGAAATATTCTTGAAAACCATCCCAACGAGTTGATTTTCCGTATGAATAAACACCCCAAATAAATAATCTGTCTTTATTGTATTTCATTAATAGATCAACACCATAAGACTGACCTGATTCTATAATAAAATCTTTTTTTGAAATATCTGGAATGTCAGTATTACTTGCATTGTCTTCGTAAATTTTATTTGGATTTATGTTACTTAATTGTGAAAAGTATTTGTAATATCCTTCAATATTGATACTAACTGTTTTTGTTAAATCATATTCAAATCCTAAAATAGCATGCCATGCGTATTGAAGTCCATTTTTCACACTTTTTTCTTGTTGAAATTGATTAACGAATTTTTCTTGTACATTCAATGGGGCAGAAAGTAGTCCATTAAAAAGATTAACAACATCTTTATCTGATGAAGCAGAAGTAAAGTTTTGAGAAAAACGTCCACCCGAAAATTTAAATCTTAGTTTTTCTGTTGCGTTGTATTTTAATCCAAGTCTAGGTTCGGGCGATATTGTTGCTAATGAAGCATATACTTGAAGCCTAAAACTTGGTTGAATTACCCATCTACCAATTATTTTTCTATAATTGTAGTAACCACCTATTTCAGAAGTAAAGTTATCTAATGTAATTTCTCTTTTTAATTCATTATACGTTTTGAATTTCGTATTAAATCCTCCTAGATTAAATCCGTAATTCATTTCACCATCATTTTTTAAAAAATGTGTAAAATCAAACCCTAAATCAAATCCACCGATTGAACTAGATCTTTCTTGTGAAGCTGTTTCGTTAAATGTTGTATTATAAGTACTTCCATTAACATGGCCTTTAATAAATGTTGAAGAACTATTTGGAACAACTAAAAAATTAATTCCTCCTCCTGAAGCTTTAAAATCTAAATCTGCTGTATTGTAGAAATTTACACTGTCTTGATTATGGAATCCAAACGCACTAAATTTTGATCCATCATCGCCATTAAAACTTACTTTTCCGTATAAATCGGTAAAATTAAAAGGTAAACCATTTCCATTATTAACTTTTGGATATAAGCTTTTAGAAGTATAATCTAATAAACTATGTTTAGCTGAAAATAAATAAGAACCAGCACTTGCTTTTCCATCTTTCGACTTTTTAAATGGGCCTTCTAAAACAGCTTTTGCTAAAAAAGGGGATACTGAAATTTTGCCTCCGAAATCTTTTTTATTACCATCTCTGTAAGTTATATCCATTACAGATGAAATTCTCCCTCCATATTTTGCATCAAAACCTCCAGTGTATATATCCACATTTTTTATTAACTCAGTTTCGAAAATTGAAAAGAACCCAATAGAATGAAAAGGGTTATAGATTGTCATTCCGTCTAATAAGATTTTATTTTGAATTGGAGTACCACCCCTTACATACATTTGTCCGCCTTGATCACCTGTTGTAACCACACCGGGAGTTACACTAAAGGCGCCAACAATATCGTTTTCAGCTCCCATACTTGGGATGCGTTCAATGGCTTTTTTATCAAGTTTAATTGTTGAAATTAAGACTTCATTTTTATTTTTTTTGCTTTGAGCACTAATTACAACATCTGCTAATTCGTTAATGTTTTCAGATTTTTCTAGTTCAAATTTTAGGTTTGTGAATCCTTTATTTTCAGTGACATCAATATTACTAATCAGTGTTTTGAAATTTCCGTTATCAATTTTCAATAAGTAAGAACCTTTGTTGATTTTTGGAATTGAAAAAAAGCCATTTACATCTGTATTAGCTCCACTTTCAATTGTACTGTCTAATTTAAGTAGTAAAACTTTTTCAAAAATAACAGCTTCACCATTCTTCTTGTCGTAAATAAATCCTCGAATTGTGTGTTCTTGAGCAAAAGAATAACCAATAAATAAAGAGAAAAAAAAGATTTTAAATAGTAATTTCATAAAGTCAAAGTATACTGTTTTGTAAAATAAGAAGCGAATATAAGTAATCAATTTAATCTTAAAAGAAAATGATTTTAAAAATAGTTTTACTTTTAAAGAATATCGAATAAACTATTTTAATATTTATTCAGATTTTAATATTTTTTTAGCTTTTTCCCAATAAATATCCATTTCTTCCAAAGATAATTTATCGATCTCTAAATTATTTTCTTTTATTAAAATTTCCATCAATTGAAATCGTCTAATAAACTTGTTGTTGGTTTTAGAAAGTGCATCGTCAGGATTAATATTGATGAATCTGGCATAATTTATTAGTGAAAACAATACATCTCCAAATTCTTCTTCGATATTTTCAGTACCATTTTCGACTTCGTATTCAAGTTCATTCAATTCCTCCAACACTTTTGCCCAGACATCTTTTCTATCATTCCAGTCAAAACCAATTCCTTTTACTTTGTCTTGTATTCTAGAAGCCTTAACTAAAGAAGGAAGAGAACTTGGTACACCTTCTAAAACTGATTTTTTACCCTCTTTTAATTTTAGTTTTTCCCAATTTTGTTTTACATCTTCTTCATTTTCTACTTTTGTGTCGGAGTAAATATGTGGATGTCTGTATATTAATTTATCGCAAATACCATTTAAAACCTCTGATACGTTAAAGGCATTTTTTTCTTCACCTATTTTACAATAAAAAACAAGATGAAGAAACAAATCTCCAATTTCGCCTTTTAAGGAATTCATATCATTTTGAAGAATAGCATCTGTTAATTCGTATGTTTCTTCAATAGTTAGATGACGAAGTGATTCTAATGTTTGTTTTTGATCCCAAGGGCATTTTTCCCTTAACTCATCCATTATATTTAAAAGTCTTTCAAAAGCAACTAATCTTTCGTCCATTATTTTTTTTATATCAAAGGTATTGTTTTAAATGTAAATTTG
>CANCQX010000191.1 GCA_947380375.1 Flavobacteriales bacterium | reverse complement strand
AAAATGGAAACAACAAAAGAATTTATATTTGAGAGAGAAGTGAATGGACCGATTGAGTTATTATTTAACGTTTGGACAAAAGCAGAACACTTAGAAAAATGGTTTGGACCAGCTGGTTTTCAAATTATGGTTCCTAAATTGGAATTAATACCTGGAGGAACATTGCATTATTGTATGAAAGCACTTACAGGGTATGAAATGTGGGGGAAATTTGTTTACCAAGAAATTATTCCAAACGAAAAACTACAATTTGTAACTTCATTTTCAAATGCTGAAGAAGGATTTACCCGTCATCCAATGAGCGAAACTTGGCCAATTGAAGTTTTAAGTACCGTTTATTTTAAGGAAGAAAATGGTAAAACAATGTTAAGAATGACAGCTTCACCAATTAACGCCTCAGATGAAGAATGTACAACATTTGCATCCAGTTATGACGCAATGACAATGGGCTGGAATGGAACGTTTGCACAATTAGAAACGTACCTTATTTCAATTCAGTAAATCTTAAAAACATAATATTATTGGAATCAAATCCAATAATATCATAATTATTTTGGATTTGAAAGAAAATTTAATGGTAACAACTTCAAACTACTCCGCGCTTCGCTAGATTTTTAATCCTGCGGAAACCCGAAGCACGAAGCTAAAACTTTTTCACTAAAATTTCGTTTCGATTATACTATTAATAAAAGTAATCGAGCGTTAGTTTATGGATTGGATTTGAAATCCAAATTAATTTTTAGTTCAGGTTTAATACTCAAAATAACCGCAGGATTGCAAATCCAGCGCAGCAGGGGAAAAACTTTGAAGAATTTGTACTTGTAACATCAAAAAAATAAAAAGTCAATTAGGAAAAATTAAAGCAATTTATCAGATTTAATAAATTCACTTTTTTAGTAAAAAAGTATGATTAAACATATGTCCTCCCCCTAACCCCCTCCAAAGGGGGAAAACTACAATTCTTCCCCCCTTCGAAGAGGTAAAAATGCATATAATTGGTAATCAATGATTTAAAAATTTATTTATGACTTCCCCCTTTGGAGGGGGATCGAGGGGGAGGATCAATCCACCCTCTCTTCCATAAAACAAAACTCTTTAAAATTTTCAGGCGTTAAAATATGAGTTTTTGCAGTTGGGTAAGCATTGGTAAATGCTAAAGTTATCTTGTGTTTTTTATCCGAATTCCATTTCATTTCATAGGCATTTAATTCGCCATACCTTTCCTCTAAATAATCTACTTCGCGTTGTTGATTATTTCTCCAAAAATAACTTTTAGCTGTATTTTCTTTCCAAGCTTTCATTTTCATTCTGTCGCTTACTAAAAAGTTTTCCCACAATGCTCCAATGTCATTTCTTAATTCCAAAGGTCTGAAATCATTAATTACAGCATTTCTAATTCCATTGTCCCAGAAGAAAATTTTATTCATTTTAGTAACTTCTTTTCTTTCATTGGTACTATACGATTTTAGACGAAACACAACAAACGATTTTTCAAGAAGGTCAATATAATTTTCTACGGTTTCTGATTTTATTTTTAATGATTTTGCTAATTCGTGAATGGAAACTTCAGAACCTATTTGATACGCTAATAATTTCAATAATTTATCTAACAATTCTGGTTTACGTATATCTTTCCAAATCAATACATCCTTGTATAAATATTGTTCTGCTAAATTATTTAATAGTGTTTCAGCATCTGAAGGATAATTACAAATATCAGGGTAGGAGCCAAATCGTAAGTGAAAAGGAAGCGATTGTTCAATTTCAAAAGCAGATTTTGTAGGGTAAATTTCGGCTTGTGAAAATGGATATAAATGAAATAATATATGTCGTCCTGTTAATGGTTCAAATACCTTATCCGAAATTTCTAAAGCGGACGAACCTGTAGCCACAAATTGAACCTCTTTAAAGTTATCAATCATCATTTTTAAGACCAATCCAGGATTTAAAATACGTTGAATTTCATCTATCACAACAATTTTATGAGATCCTATTAATTCTTTAATTCCGCTCAATGATATATTTTCCATTCTTTTACGAATAGCCGGATCATCCCCATTTAACCATAACATTTCTTGGTTTGAAAACAACATTTGAAGCAAGGTAGTTTTTCCCACTTGGCGTGCTCCTGTAATAACAAGTACTTTGTTTTTAAACATCCAATAGGATAGTTTCTCTTTAATAAGTCTTGTTTTTGTTTCCATTTTTAAAGGTTTATTTACTCAAAAGTAGTAAATTTTCCACTATACCGGAAAAATAAGTAGTAAATTTTCCATTACAATGGAAATAATCATACTTTTTGAGAAATTTAATAACCGAAGTAAAATTAGATGCGAAGCTAACTCCAAGCTCCGCTGGATTTGCAATCCTGCGGAAACTCGAAGCACGAAGTAATATACTTAAAAAAGAATTTTTAATTAAAAGTAATCAAACGTTGTGCTATTTTTTCAACTTCAATCAAACTTTCCATATCTTGATAATTTGTAGCAGAAGAATAAAGCCAATCCCACTGATTTTCAACGAAACCAACCCTCACAGGATTATTGTGTATGTAATTAATTTTATCCCAAATAAAATTTTCACTAAACACTTCAATGGCGTGGTTTCCTGCTTGCCAAAATTTATAGGATTTATGTTTTTTACTCAATTCGGCCTCATCCTCAAAAAGTTTTAACATCCAACCTCTTCTGCTTTCTGGCTCATTTTGAATTTGTTGCAAAATTTTCTTTGAGGTAAATTTTTTAAAATCTCGAATAGTATCCTTTATAAGATATGGCTCATTTGTATGAACAATCATATGAATATGGTTGCTCATTACTACATATGCGAATATAATTAACCCTTTTTCTTTTTGACAATATTTTAAAGATTCGATTATTGCATCTCTGTGATTTTTTCTGGTAAACACATCTACCCACCCAACAACTGTAATCGTTATAAAATAGGCTTTATCTAATTTTAGGTTTTGTTTTTGTCCTTGTTGCATTTATTGAAGTTAGTGAAAAAGTTGAGAAAATGCAAGTTGAACTTAATTTAGAGAATGGATTGCAAATCCAAATCAATTTTTCTGCTGTTTCAATTCTCAATTTACCGCAGGATTGCAAATCCAGCGGAGCGGGTGAAGTGAAAAATTCCTTGGAAAGAACCTTGATTTTTGCTTACTACCGGCGCTACCGCTTGTCTTCGAAAGTAGTACTTTCTCTTTATCAAGTAAGAGAAAGCACTGCTTTCGAAGACTAAACGTTAGTGCAAGGAGTAAGAGAATAGATATCGAAGTGTGATTTATAGCGATATCGAAATATTTTAGTGTCCAAAATTTTTATATAGATATCTTTAAAGTTACCCCTCCTTCTTTACCAACCCTCTCAAAAACAAAACCTCTTCTTCCAACGCTTTTATTCTTGC
>CANCQX010000190.1 GCA_947380375.1 Flavobacteriales bacterium | reverse complement strand
GTTTCTCTTTCGATCAAAATAAATTCAGAATAGTAGGAGCTAACTCGGGAAGAGAATATAATTTTGGAGACAGAGTAAGAGTGAAAATATACGAGGTTCATTTAGCAAAACGTCAAATTGATTTAGAGTTAGTTGTTGAATAAAATCAGGTTTTATGAAATTTTTATTTCTTTCATTTTTCTTCATAAGTACAAGCTTATTTTCTCAAAATGAATCGTTTAAAATAAAGTCGGGAGATTGGACAGCAAACCTTTCTTTGAATGAAGACGATAAAGTTCCCTTTAAATTTTCGGTTGAAAAAAAGAAAAATAGCTATCAATTTACAATTTACAACGCGGAAGAAAAAATCGTTTTAAAAGATGTTGAATTTGCTAACGATTCTGTTTCGGCTACTTTTTCAGAATACAATTCGAAGTTGATTTTTAAAATTACACCGACCGAACTGATTGGTTCTTGGGTAAATATGAGTAAGAAAAATGCTCGAATTCCTTTTACTGCATCCTATGGTTATACTTCTCGTTTCGAAAAAAAGTCAACCGAAAAACCCTTGAATGTGGATGGTAAATGGAAAGTATTTTTCAATCCAAATTCGAAATCAGAGTTTATTGCAATGGGCTATTTTCATCAGAAAGACGAAACTGTAACAGGAACTTTTTTAACAGAAACGGGAGACTTTCGATTTTTAGAAGGAAATCAATTTGGGAAAGAATTAATGCTTTCTTGTTTTGATGGTTCGCACGCTTATTTATTTAAAGCAACGATTGAAAATGATTCAATTTTCGGTCGTTTCTTAAGTGGTAAAACCTACGAGGGAAATTGGAAAGGAAAAAAAGACGATGCGTTTGAACTTTCTGATCCCTATTCTTTAACGAAAATAACCAATCATTTACCCATTCAATTTGCAGCGAAACAATTAGACGGCACTAATTTTATATTTCCAAATGAGAATTATTTCAACAAAGTTACCATCATTCAAATTATGGGAACTTGGTGTCCGAACTGCTTGGATGAAACGCGTTTTTACAAAGAATTGTACGAAAAATACCACAACAAAGGTTTAGAAATAATCGCCATTGGCTTTGAAGCAGGAGAAAATTTCGTTTTAAATGCTGCAAAATTAGAAAAATTCAAAACTAAAAATAGAGTAGATTTCACTTTCCTATTAGGAGGAAATTCTACTAAAAAAGCTGCTTCCGATTTATTTCCAATGGTCGATGGTATAAAATCTTTTCCTACTTCTTTTTACATAGGAAAAGATGGAACAATTCAAAAGATTTATACTGGTTTCAATGGTCCGGGGACAGGGATTTATTATGAGAAATATGTAGAGGAGACCTATAAGTTGATTGAGGGGATGTTGAAGTGAAAGAGGAAGTTAACCTATAATATTATACAAATTGTTGATGAAATTAATGGTTTTAGAATTTTAGAAAAAATTAAAACACTTATCTACAAGAATATTGATTTAAAATGAAAAAAATTAAAATATTTGAGATGTTCTCAGGATATGGAGGAGCATCATTTGCTTTAAAACTTGCTAAAATACCATATGAATGTGTAGGGTATTCAGAAATAGATAAAGATGCAATAAATAGTTATAATACAAATTTTAAAGGGGTTAAAAACTTTGGAGATTGCAAAAGCATTGATCCAAATACAATTCCAGATTTTGATGTATTAACAGCTGGATTTCCTTGTCAACCATTTTCTGAAGCTGGTAAACACCGTGGTATTAATGATATTAGAGGAACTCTTTTTTATGATATAATTAGAATTGCAGAATCAAAAAAACCAACGTTTTTAGTATTAGAAAATGTAAAAGGATTAACATTTAATCCACATAGAAAAACTCTATTAATAATTTTGGAAGAACTCGAAAGAATAGGTTATGATGTTAAATATGAAATTCTTAATTCACGAAATTATGGAACACCTCAAAACAGAGAGCGGGTTGTTTTTTTGTGTTCATTAAAAAAATTGAAATACAATATTAAATTTCCCGAAAAGGTAGTTCTGAAGAGATTTCTAAAAGATATAATTATAAAAAATCACTATGACCCAAAACTTGATTTTGAAAAAATATGGAGACCCGGGTTTACGAGAGATGAATACCCTGAAAAGGATTTTTTTACTGATCCTGAAAAGGAGGTAATTTCTGTTGCTGTTAGGAATAAAAATCGTGCAAAACATCAACATACAGGGCTTCCTTATGGCTCGTTTCCAGTTGAACATCATTTAAGGTTTAATAGAGATTATGGCGTTAGTTTTGCTGTTAAATCGGCTAGACATGAATATATGATTTGTGACCTTAATCTTCAGAATATAAGGTATCTTTTGTCAAAGGAGTGTTTTCGTTTAATGGGGTTTTTTAACGATGAAATTAATCTTGAAGGGCTTTCTGAATCTTCAAAAATGAAACTTGCTGGAAATGGATGGGATGTCAATTTATTTAGTCAAGTATTTTCTATTTTCTTGATAGAATTTCTTGAACAATAAAGACTATATTTATCTACAGCTCTTTTAATGTTAAATTTTCTATTATTGATTTTTTTATGCTGATTAAAGTAATCAGTTAATTCTTTTGCATTTAAAGTGCATTTCCAAATTAAATGGTTTTGAACAGCAGAAGTAATTTTTATTTCGAAATCAAGAATACTTAAATTTTCTTTTTGTGCTGAAATTAATATATCAATATATCTCGTACAAATTTGTTTCACTTTTATTTCGTGAACTGAATTAAATTCTGAGACATCTACCTTTTTTTCTTGATTACACTTCTTACAAAGTACCTGAAAATTTTCAGGATGATCAGTACCGCCTTTTGCTATTGGCCATTTATGGTCAAATTCTAATTGTTGTGTTGATTCACAATTAAAACAATTTTTTGCTTCATTTGGTTTGTTAACAGTATGTCCATCTGGAGTAAATTTTATCCATCTATCAGATACAGATTCTCTATAATTATCTTGACAATCAAAACATTGATTATGTAATCCGGACTCCATTGTTTTTGAAATGGGAAATTCTGATGGTGATTTCTGAAGACCACATCGACCACAAATTTTATATTCTTGTCCGTATTTTTTAGAATATTGAATGTATATATCTTCATGATTTAACTTTGCATAAACCATTTTATTTTTGTTTATTCGTCCTCTACGATATTTTTTTTCACAATTTCTACAATTTAGTTGAAGGCCATCTTTTGATGAAGATTGTAGATTGAATTCACGAATTGATATTGGATTTTCTCCTTCATGAATAAATCCATATGTTGGGTGAGGACTTTCTGAACTTCGAGAACATTTCTTGGTAAGAATACCTTTACTCTCTAAATCTAAATAAATATTTTCATGTTTATTTGCCTGATTGGTTCCAAGGTTTTTTGTTTTTCTTTGTTTCTTCATTTGAATCAAATTATAAAATAATAAAGT
>CANCQX010000189.1 GCA_947380375.1 Flavobacteriales bacterium | reverse complement strand
GAAGACTTAGATTTAAATACAGACTTTTCACAAATATCTAACACAAGAAATCATTTCATTTTGGGAAGTCAAGATGAATATTTCAATTTAGATCAACAAAAACAAATTCTTGATTTTTATTCTAAAAAAGGGTTTAACACACACACTTTCAATGGAAATCACACTATAGATGAGGAAACTTTATTTCTTTTATTAGAAAAAATTAATAGTTAATAAATAATGTTTAAAAGAATTTTTAAAAAATCACTTTTAATTTGGCACAATTTCTGATATTTGTAATGAAAATAAAAATTATGAAAATCGTATTATTCGTATTTTGCCTTTTAACTCTTTCAGTTTCAGCTCAGGATTCTAAAGAAATAAAAGATGCTAAATCTCAAGGAATTCTTGATAAATTATCAACTAAAATGAAAGGTTTAAAATCCTTTTATATTGAATTTAGTGCTAATATTAAAAACCTTTCTTCTGGAACAAATGAGACTTCAGCTGGAAAAGGATGGGTTAAAGATAAGAAATTCTGTGCTTCTTATGGTGACAACACAATCATTTCTAATGGTATAAAAACCTGGACAGTTGTAAAAGAGGAGAAATCGGTTTATGAATCTGATGCAAATGAAGATGATAAAGAATCTATTAATCCAAAAAAACTTTTAACGATTTGGGAGACTGGATTTAAAAACAAATATGAAAAAGAAGAAACTTTAAATGGTGAAACCGTTCATGTTATTTACCTATACCCTAAAGCCCCTTCTAAAGCTGATTACCATACAATAATTTTGTATATTGCTAAATCTACAAATGATATGAAAAAAGCTATTTTAAAATCAAAAGATGGTACTATAATGACTTACTCGTTAACTAAATTTTCCCCAAACGAAACAATAGAAGATACTAAATTTGTATTTGACTCAAAAAAATATCCTGGATATACTGTAATAAAAGATTGATCTGAGGTAGAGACTTAGGCTGAGGTTGAGGTAAGACTTAGATAAATATTAAAAAAATTAAAACCGATGAAGAAATTTATCGGTTTTTTTTATGCTCAAGAAAAAAACTTAATCTCAATCCTATTATCAACCTATTTTTTTAATCAACCAATCTCATTTGTTTTAATAAAAAGGATGCGTTCATATTTTTACAAACTCCTTCATTAATTTTATAATCAAAAGATAAATTTTCTCCTTCAATTGTAGAGTCAAAATACATATTTCGAAAAGAAGTATCTTCAACTGAAAGTTCACATAATGATAAATCATGTGTCGCAATAATACCTTTTGAATTTAATCGTTTTAGTTTTTGTAAAAACTTTGCAGAACCAATTTCCTTATCTTTACTATTCGTCCCTTTTAATATTTCATCCAAAATAATAAAGACCTTCTCCCCTCTTTCGATTGCATCCATTATAAATCGTAAACGAATTAATTCAGCATGAAAATAAGAACTTTCAACAGTTAAATCATCGCTTGTTCTCATACTTGAAAACAATTTCAAAAGTGGTAATTTACACGATTTAGCTAAAACAGGAAAACCTGCATTCGCAAAAACAAATGTCAAACCTATACTTCTTAAATACGTACTTTTACCTGCCATATTTGGTCCAGTAATAATAATAAAATTTTCAGTTGAATTCAGGTGGAAATCATTTAAAACACATTTAGAATGGTCTACAAATGGATGTGAAAGCCCAATAATTTCAATGTCATCATTCTCATTATTGATCTCTGAAAAAGTAGACTTAGGATTATTAAATCGAAAAACTGCTCCAGAAATCCAAACTTCTATTTCGGCCAATTTACCTTCCCATATATAAAGTTGTTCGCCATTTTTTTCTAACCATTTTTTTAATTGAAATAAAATTTGAAAATCCCATGCTGAAAAGAAATTCAGCAATGACCCTACAAGTAAATTCCCTCTGTAATCAAATCGTTTCATTATTTTATTTAATTCAATCATCGAATGAATAACGCCTGTTTCTGAATTTAATAATTCATCTTGTTCTTTCTTTAAAATTGGACTTTCAGTTTTTAATAATCTATATAATTCCAACTGTTTCAAAATTGTGTTCACCCTACCTGTTTGGATAGTAAGTGATTGAGAGATAGAGTTAGTTGTTTTAATATTATTCCCTATCACTGTCATTACCAATAAGAAAATAACACCAAAAACTACTGCTGATATACTACCAATAGAAAATAAAATAGTCGAAACAATTGCTACAAATGGTAGAAAATATCGTAAAAAATTAATTAATTTACTTAATCTTATTTCATGTTTAGAAAGTAAATGAAGTTCTGAATCTTTTTCTGTATCTTTCTTATTCACAATTCCTTCCGAAATAAAATCTTGACACCAAGTTATATTTTTCGACAACTCATCAATACAAGCTGAATTAACCTCTATTTTATCAGAACCACTTGCTAATGTTTCTGCTAGTTTTTCCTTTCCTTGTTTTGATACTGAACGATTTAGTAATTGGAAAACACTCTTTTTTCCAAAAATATCCATATCTAATGTAAAAGGATGCTGACCATTTTTATACTCATTTCCTTCATTATACATTGACCAATCTCCTGCCAAAACCTGTAACTCATTTTCATTTATTTTAATCAAAGCAAGAAATTTATCTCTACTATATTTAGTATCAACCGATAAATTAACCATGTATAAAAACAACCCGAAAAAGACAATAAATGAAGGAATAATTAATAAAGATCCCCAAAAGATAAAAAAGGAACCTGCTGATATTAAAAAGAAAAACAATCTCATTAACGTAAAAAAACTATGTTTTTTTTGAACCTTTTTTAAAATTACCTTTAACTCTTCTATTCGATTTGTATAAAATATTTCTGCTTCCACTTTTCGTTTTTTTTGTCCCAAAGCTAAGTAATTTTAATATGTTTAAAGGTTGATTAATAATGTTTGATATTAATTTCTTATAAAAGAATATCAAACAGTTGTCATTACTATTCAATCATCATTTTTTTTTTATAACTTTATCCCTATGAGTAATGAAATAAATCGATTGAAATTAGCACAATTCGGAAATCTTGAACTTCTTGCAAAACAAGTTGTTGAAGGTTTCATTACGGGTATGCATAAAAGTCCTTTTCATGGTTTTTCAGTTGAATTTGCCGAACATAGACTTTATAACCCTGGAGAATCTACTAGACATATTGACTGGAAGTTGTATGCTAGAAGCGGTAAATTTTTCACAAAAAAATACGAAGAGGAAACAAATCTTCGTTGTCAAATTGTTATAGATTGTTCTAGTTCAATGCTTTTTCCAAAAGGAAAGGATTTAAACAAACTTGATTTTTCTATCTATGCAGTAGCATCATTGATTGAGCTACTTAAAAAACAAAGAGATGCAGTTGGAATATCTTTATTTTCGGATACTCTTGAACTACACACAGAATCCAAATCTTCTATTCTTCATCACCG
>CANCQX010000188.1 GCA_947380375.1 Flavobacteriales bacterium | reverse complement strand
TAAAACTACCTTAGTTAATAAAACTATTAGTCGAAGTCATACTACAAATATTGACAACACAATAATTCCAATCAAAGAAGATATTATAAATCATTCATCTAATTCAAATTTGAATGTTAATAATTTAGAAGCTAAAAAGATAGAAGAATACAAAAAAATAAATAATTCAGATAACAATAATAATTTACAAAATACAACTAATAGCTCTTTAAATACTATTGATTTTGAAATTGATAACGATATTTTTTATGAAAATGGTTTACCCACAATTCATTTAAAAGCAAATTCTTTTGCGACAAGTTATGACTGGGCTTGCGAGAAACTAAAATCATTACCGAACACTAAAGAAGTTGATGTTCACTACTTTAAAAAAGGCATCTATTCTGTAAAACTTTCGATTACTAATCAAAATGGTCAAATTTCATCAGAAAGTAAAAAAATAACTATCAACCAAGATTATAATTTGTTAGCAGTAGATGCTTTTAATCCGACTGAAAACAACATAAAAACAAATACTTTCATTCCCTTCGCATTAACTTTGAGAAATGTAAAATTTACTATGACAATCGTAGATTCTAAAAATGGGGGAATAATTTACCAAACGAGTGATGTTTCTCAACCTTGGACTGGAATAGATATGAGGACTGGAAATTTAGTAGATCAAAATGAAAATTGTATATGGAAAGTAACAATCGAAAATCCTGAACAAGGGGAAAATCCTGTTTATAAAGGCGTTGTGATTAGACTTTAAAGTTTAATCACAATTTACCATTCTATTTCCTGATTTATATTTAAAAAGGTAGATAATTTATCTTCAAGTAGTTGTTTACGATTTAAATTTTCATTTGAATCTTCATGTATACTTCTGTGCTGAATACTTTTACGTAATTCAGACACTTTTAAGTTTAATTCAATGGTAGATTTTGAAAAATATGTTTCTTCAAAACGTTTCCAGATATATTTAATCGCTTCATCTGATGGGTGAACCCTATCCTCTTTAAAAAAACGATAATCTCTTAATTCATCAATTACAATTTCATAAGAAGGAAAATAATAGCATTTTCTAGATGCTTGAATTCTTCTAACTGTTTCTATCAAGACTGATTTACTTTGGTTATTTTCAATCATTCCATCTTTACTATGTCGAACAGGACTTACTGTGAAAACTATTTTCAAATTTGGATTAATCGAATGAAGTATATCTATTACATTTTCCCATTCAGCAGTTAATTTATCAATAGAAGATATTTCTTTCGTAAAATGATTAGATGGTATTTTATGACAATTTGCAACTAATTGATTATCTGACAATAAACGATAAACCCAAGCTGTTCCAAATGTTATAAAAATAACTTTCGAATGCATTAATTGATTTGCAAAATCAGCTCTTAACTGCCTCAATTTCAAGGTTAATTTTTCAGTTGAAAAGTCATAAATAGAACTATTTGCATCCCAAGACAAATGAATATCTTCTCTATTTAATAACCTTTCAACTTGTACCTTATTAATAGATTCTGAAATAAAACGACCTAACAAAGAAGGATGAAAAACAGTTCCAAAAGGATTTGACATCACTTTTAAACCATAATACTTAGCGGTAGATGCAATTTCATCTGAAAAACAGCTGCCAAGAAACAAAATTCCTTCACCGTGTTTTATTTTAAAATCAGGTTGAGATATTTCGAAGTTTAACTTGAAATTCATATCTCAATTCATCAATGCTTTAGCGTTCAATAAAGCAGCCTCATTAATCTCTTCCCCACTCATTAAACGAGCAATTTCTTCTATTCGTTCGTCCTGATTTAAAACTCGAACATTTGTTTGGGTTCGATTATCAGTTAAAGATTTTTCTACTTTAAAGTGATAATCTGCTTTTCCAGCAACTTGAGGTAAATGTGTAATGGCTAACAATTGTAAATTAGAACCCATTTTTTTTAATAATGCTCCTATTTTTTGTGCAACCTCTCCCGAAACACCAGTATCTATTTCATCAAAAATAATAGTAGGCAATTGTTTTTTTGAGGAAACTAAATTTTGTAAAGCCAACATTAAACGAGATAACTCTCCACCACTCGCTGCTTTTTCAATACTTATTGGCTGCATCCCTTTATTGGGAGAAAATAACATTTTAACATCTGTACAACCATGATTATTTAACTCATCACGCTTGACAAAATCAAAAATAAATTGCGTGTCAGGCATTTTTAAGTCTTTCAATAATAACTTAATAGCATCTTCGCTTTGTTTTGCAGATGAAACTCTTTTTGAATGTAATTCTTCAGCTAATTTATCTATTGAATTCTTTAATAATTTAACTTCTTCCGTTTTTAACTCTATTAAAGACTGAAGATCGCCAGTATCATCTAAATCAGCTGACAAATTGTTTTTTAATTCAACTAATTGATCTTGGTTCAATAAATTATGCTTTCTCAAAACACGATTATATTGATCTAATAACAAAGTTAACTCGCTTAATCTATGAGGATCGATTTCAATTTTTTCTAAATAATTTTCAGCGTCACTAGATATATCTTGTAATTCAATAAGAGTAGATTGTATTCGATTTGATAATTCATCTAAAACTACGTCAACTCCCTTAGATCGTTCCAAAAGTGACTTTAATTTTCTCAATGTTCCAGAAGCTCCTTCTTCATTTTCAATTGAAGAAACAATTGCATCTAACGTAGATTTTAAACCATCAACATTTTCATTTCGAGTTAATTCAACTTCTAAATCATGGTAATTATATTTTTCTAAATGTAATTCCTCTAATTCCTCTAATTGAAAACGATTATAATCGCTTTGTTTCAATGAAAGTGCTAATTTATCTTTTAATTGAATTAAATTTTTTCGTTCAGTATTCCAAAATTTAAATTTTAGAGTGTATCCCTGACGAAGTGTATCTAAACTAGAAAGTGTATCTAATAATTCAATTTGAAAGTCAGGTTTTCTTAATTCTAACGTATTATGTTGCGAATGAATATGTACTAATTTCTCAGTCAACTCTTTTAAGATACCTAATTGAACAGGAGAATCGTTGATAAAAGCTCTTGATCTTCCTTGGTTATTAATTTCACGGCGAATAATAGTTGGATTAACAGAATCAATGTCATTCGATTGAAAAAAAGTTTCTAAATGAAAATTAGCTAATTCAAATTCTGCTTCTACAACTGCTTTATCAGAAGCAGGCCCTATTACAGAAAAATCTGCTCTTTCACCTAAAATTAAATTCAAAGCACCCAACAAAATCGATTTACCTGAGCCAGTTTCTCCAGTCAAAGTGGTATATCCATTTTTAAATTCCAAAACTACATGATCAATCAATGCGAAGTTTTGTATACGTAAAGTAGCTAACATTAATTTAAGATTTGTTCGTATTTTGATGAATTTGCAGGATCTATTTTCTTCAATAGATTAACTATTTCTGTTTTTTCTTTCGGA
>CANCQX010000187.1 GCA_947380375.1 Flavobacteriales bacterium | reverse complement strand
ATGAAAAATATAGCGTAAAAAAAATGGTTAATAAATATATGGAATTGTATTATAGTAAATTATAGATTTGATAAAATAAAAAAATGGAATTAAATTTAAAATAAAGTAAGTGAATGGCTTTAACTAAATCAAACATAACTTTCAGTATTGTTATATATAATAACGATGTATTAACATTGAATTGCGCAATTAATTCTCTTTTGAACTCTGATTCACTATATAAATTATTTCTAATTGATAATTCCCCTAATGATGAATTGAAAATATTTGCTAATGATTCACGAATAGAATATATACATAATCCTTCTAATCCTGGTTTTGGTGCTGGTCACAATATTGCTATTTCAAAGGCTATTGAAATGAATTCTGAATATCATTTTATTGTAAATCCTGATATTTATTTTGAAGGAGATGTAATTATTCCCATGGTGGATTATATGAAAAATGATTTATCTATTGGAATGATGATGCCAAGGATTTTGAATAAAGATTTAACAATTCAGAATTTACCCAAACTTTTACCAAGCCCTTTTAGCATATTGAGAAGGAAATTAAAAAAAACTACATTAGCTTATGAAAAATTTATAAATAAATACGAGTTAAGGGATATACCAATAAATACAATTTACAATGCTCCAGTACTTTCAGGGTGTTTTACTTTATTGAATCTTGATGCAATAAAAAAAGTAGGTATGTATGATGATTCTTTTTTTATGTACTTTGAAGATTGGGATTTATCAAGAAGAGTCCATCAACAATATAAAACAATCTATTTCCCTAATGTTTCGGTAGTGCATGAATATGATTCTGGAGCAAATAAAAGTTTTAAATTATTTAAAATTTATATTCTTTCAGCAATTAAATACTTTAACAAATGGGGATGGATTTTTGATCGTGAACGAAAAAATATAAATAAAAAAGCATTATCTCAGTTTAGTTAAATGAAAATAACAATTACAGGAGCTTCGGGTTTCGTTGGTACCAATCTCATAAATTATTTGCAAACAGATAATGAAATCTTACCTCTTAGCTTACGTTTTGATAATAATAATCTTGATTTTAATTGTAATGCTTTAATTCATTTAGCAGGAATGGCTCATGATTTAAAACAAGTTAATAATCCTGATGATTATTATAAAGTTAATCTTGAGTTAACTAAGAAGGTTTTTAATTCTTTTTTAGATTCAGATGCTGAAATCTTTATTTTTATGAGTTCTGTAAAAGCAACAGCTGATAGTATAAACGAAATATTGAATGAAGATATAAAACCTAATCCACAAACACATTATGGTAAATCCAAGTTGTTAGCTGAAAACTATATTTTATCAAAAAAAATCCCATCTAGTAAAAGAGTATATATTATTCGTCCTTCAATGATTCATGGACCAGGGAATAAAGGTAATTTAAATCTTCTTTACAAATTAGTAACTAAAGGTTTGCCTTGGCCATTAGGTGCTTTTCAAAACCAACGTTCTTTTTGTAGTGTTGAAAATTTATGTTATGTTTTGAGTCAAATTTTAGATAACGAGAAAATTCCTCCAGGTATTTATAATATAGCCGATGATGAAACTTTATCAACTAATGAATTAATTAAACTTATTGCAAATACCACTAATAAAAAAGCAAGAATTTTATCTATTTCTAAAAAACTAATTTTTACAATAGCTAGGATAGGTGATGTTTTACGATTACCATTAAATACAGAAAGGTTAGATAAGTTAACTGAAGACTTTGTAGTATCTAATACAAAAATAAAAAAAGCATTACAGATAAAATCTTTACCTATTTCAACTAGAGAAGGAATGGTGAAAACTTTTAATTCATTTTAAAAATATAAATTTATGATTAGATTTTTTGATATAATTTTTTCATTAATAGGGATAATTTTATTATTTCCAATTATTATTATATTAACAATAGCTGGTTATTTAGATACTGGTTCTCCCATATTTTGTCAAGAAAGAATGGGGAAAAATAAAAAGCCTTTTAATTTATATAAATTTAGATCAATGTATCTTGATACAAAATCTGTTTCAACGCATTTGGCTAATTATGATTCAGTAACAAAATATGGAACTTTATTAAGGAAATCAAAATTAGACGAATTACCTCAATTATTTAATGTTTTAAAAGGTGATATGTGTATTGTCGGACCAAGGCCAAATTTATTTAATCAAGAAGATTTAATAAAAGAAAGAGATACACTAGGTGTTTATAATGCGATTCCAGGAATAACAGGTTTATCACAAATTAGCAAAATAGACATGTCTACTCCTAAATTACTATCTCAAACAGATGCTAAAATGACTTCAAATTTTAATTTGATTCAATATTTTAAATATATTTTAATAACAGCTACTGGAAAAGGATTAGGAGATAGGATTGTAAACAATAATGAAATAAAGACAATTCCTTTTTCACCACCATTTATTGATGAAGATGTTCTTATTGAAGTTGCTGATTCATTAAATTCTGGTTGGATAACAACTGGACCTAAAGTGAATTTATTAGAAAAAGAGATTGTTAAATTTACAGGAGTTAAAGAGGCTCTTTGTGTTAATTCATGGACTTCTGGTGCTATTTTAGTTTTAAAATGGTTTGGAGTTGGTCCAGGAGATGAAGTTATAATTCCTGCTTATACTTATTCCGCAACAGCCATAGCAGTCTTGCAATGTGGTGCAACACCAATAATGGTTGATGTAAAAAAGGATTTCACTATTGATCCTAAAAAAATTAAATCCGTAATAACTTCTAAAACTAAGGTAGTTATGCCTGTTGACTTTGGAGGTTTAATGTGTGATTATGATGAAATAAATAAAATTGTTTCAGAAGAGTCAATTAGTTTGAAATTTATTCCAAATTCTGAAAATCAAAAAATACTTAATAGAATTTTGGTAATATCTGATGCCGCACATTCTATAGGTGCATATTATAAAAATATACCATCAGGTAAAGCAACAGATATTACAATTTTTTCTTTTCATGCAGTAAAAAATATAACAACTGCTGAAGGTGGCGCTATTTGTTTAAACTTACCAAATAGTTTTGATAATTCTTTAGTCTACAAAGAAATGCGTATATGGTCTTTAAATGGTCAAACCAAAGATGCATTTACAAAATCAAAAGCAGGTGGTTGGAAATATGATATTTTATTTCCTGGTTTAAAAGTTAATATGCCTGATTTGTGTGCAGCTGTTGGATTAGCTCAAATTAAAAAATATGATTCAAATATTTTAAAAGAGCGAAGGAGAGTAGCATTAACATATGAGATTTTTTTTAAAAATAAAGAATGGGCTGAATGCCCAATAATTGAAGATGAAAATAGAGTCTCATGTTATCATATATATGCTTTAAGAATTAATACAATAACAGAAGAGGAAAGAGATTATATAATTGATGAATTAACCAAAAAAGGAATTTCAGTAAATGTTCATTTTATTCCTATGCCCATGTTAACAGCTTTTAAAAATTTGGGTTATGAAATCAGT
>CANCQX010000186.1 GCA_947380375.1 Flavobacteriales bacterium | reverse complement strand
TGAAATTTTTTAAATTAATCTACTAATTTTTGAATTTAACATTATTCATTTTTTAATTAGATACTTTTGGATTTTTTAGACAAACATTTTGATTTATCTTAGTTTTTAAAAGTGTAATTACAGTGAATTTATTCAATATTGTATTAATTTTATTTTACCTTTGTTTTCAATGAAAATCAGAATAATATATTTATTACTTGTTACTTTTTTAGTTTTATCAAGTTGTTCAGGGTACAATAAAGTTGTAAAAGGTGATAATTACGAACGTAAGTTTGAATTAGCGGGAGAACTTTATGAGAAAAAACAATATATGCGTTCTGTAACTTTGTATGAGCAAATTTATCAGCGTGTACCCAAAACGGGCGAAGGTGAATTAGCTTATTATAGATTAGGAAAAGCTTATTATGCAGAAAAAGATTACCACATGGGAGGATATTATTTTGGATCATTTTATCAGCGTTTTCCATATAGTAATAAAGCCGAAGAATGTTTGTTTTTATCCGCTTTGTGTTCTGTGAAAAACTCGCCTGAATATTCATTAGATCAAAATGACACTGAATTAGCAATTAATGATTTACAGCAATTTATTAATAAGTATCCAAATTCAGATTTAGTAGATTCGTGTAATATTGTAATGGATAAATTGCGTTTTAAATTAGAGACCAAGGATTATGAAACAGTAAATCAATATTCAAAAACAGAAAATTATAAAGCCGCTATTATGTGTGCAAAAACCTTTTTGGATGATTATCCTCGCTCAATCTTTAAGGAAGAAATATATTTTATATTTGTTAATAATTCTTATATTTTGACAAAAAACAGTGTTGAAGAGAAAAAAAAGCAAAGAATTGAGGAAACTTTAGAAAGATATCGTAATTTTGTAACTGAATTTCCAAATACAAAATACAAACGTGAGGTAAACTCAATAAGCGATTTGATGGAAAAGGAACTTCAAGAAGTTAATTCTAAAAAATAAACAAGAATGAATTTTAAAAACAGCACTGCAGAACGTTCTACAATAACAAGAGATACTGTTCATATTGAAAAAGTAACGGGGAACATCTATGAGTCTATCGTAGCTATGTCTAGACGTTCAAATCAAATTAGTACAGAGTTGAAAGAAGAGTTAACTCAAAAGTTACAAGAATTCGCTTCTTCAACTGATAATTTAGAAGAAATTTTTGAAAATAGAGAGCAGATTGAAATCTCTAAATTCTATGAAAAACTTCCAAAACCTGTTTCAATGGCTATTGATCAGTTATTGAATGACGAAATTTACGTTCGTCACCCAGAAGTTAAACAAAAATAAAATGCAAGAAAAACGCATTCTTCTCGGAATTTCAGGAGGGATTGCTGCTTACAAAATTGCATCTCTAATAAGATTACTAATAAAATCAGGGGCAGAAGTCAAATGTATTATGACTCCTGCCTCTTGTGATTTTATAAGTCCCTTAACTGTTGCGACACTCTCAAAAAATCCTGTAGGAATTGAGTTTTGGGATAAAAGTGACGGAACTTGGTCGAATCACGTAGACTATGGTTTATGGGCTGAAGTTTTTCTAATTGCACCTTTAACAGCTAATACCCTTCATAAATTAGCTTCTGGTGGGTGTGATAATTTACTTTTAGCTACTTATCTTTCAATGAAATGTCCAACAATTGTTGCACCTGCAATGGATTTGGATATGTATATACATCCATCCACCCAACGTAATTTGGAAACTCTTCGATTGGATGGTATTCAAATTATTCCTGCCGAATCAGGAGAATTAGCAAGTGGATTGATTGGTCAAGGAAGGATGGCTGAACCTGAAAAATTATTTTCAATACTAGATTCATTTTTTTCAATTTCGAATTCTCTTTCTGGAAAAAAGTTTTTGATTACAGCAGGACCAACTTATGAATCAATTGACCCTGTTCGTTTTATAGGGAATCATTCATCAGGTAAAATGGGATATGCAATTGCATCGACTATTTTGAATAGAGGTGGAGAAGTTATTCTTATTTCAGGACCAACTAAATTAGATTTAAAACATCCAAAATTAAATTTGATTCGTGTTCAATCAGCTCAAAATATGTTAGCTTCAGTTCAGTCTAATTGGAGTCGAGTAGATGTAGGGATTTTTTCCGCAGCAGTTGCAGATTATCGACCTGTTTCAATAGTAGATCATAAAATAAAAAAATCGGATGAGAATTTAACGATTGAATTAGTTAAAAATCCAGACATTTTAGGATGGGCAGGTTCTAATAAAAAGAATGGACAATTATTAATCGGTTTTGCATTGGAAACAAATGATGGAAAACAGTATGCTAAAGATAAATTATCTCGTAAAAATCTAGATTTTATAGTTCTAAATACATTGGAAGATCACGGCGCAGGATTTGGTCACGATACGAATAAAATTTCAATTTTCGATAATCACAATAATTTTACTAGCTTTGAGTTAAAGACTAAACTAGATGTCGCAATTGACATTGTTGATTATATGCAAACATATTTGAAATGAAGTATTTAAAAATAATTGTATTCCTTTTTTTTGTTTTTATAAATTCGTTAGTTTCTTTTTCACAAGAATTTAATTGTCAGGTTACCATTATATTAGAAGCAAAAGTGGAAGCTTCTACTGCTGATAAAGCACTTATTGATCAGTTAAAAACGGCAATGTACGAGTTCATGAATAATCAACAATGGACGAATGACAAATTTAAAACAGAAGAACGAATTAATTGTCAAATTCAACTTCAAATTACAGCAATACCTTCTTACGGTCAATTCAATGGTTCTATGCAAGTTCAATCTTCTCGGCCTGCTTTCAATTCATCTTATAACACAACTCTTTTTAATTTCGATGATACAGAAGTTCAAATAGCATATACTGGAGGTACAGCATTAATTTTACCTAAAAATGGTTACAGAGATAATTTAAGTTCAATTTTAGCTTTTTACGGTTATTTTATATTGGGGATGGATTATGATTCTTTCTCACTAAAAGGTGGAACTCCTTATTTTACACAATCACAACAAATAGTAACCAATGCCCAATCTTCTGGTGGTTCTGGTTGGCAGTCAGGTGAAACAGGGAAAGGGAAACGAAATCGCTATTGGTTAGTAGATAATATTTTACATCAATTGTTTGAACCGCTTAGAGAATGTAATTACGAATACCATAGAAACGGTATAGATATGTTATATGAAGACAAGGTGAAAGGTCGAAAAGCAATTACTGATGCGTTAATGAAGCTAAATAAAATTACGGCTACACGACCAAATTCAGTTAACTTGCTGAATTTTTGTCAAGCGAAGGTTGTAGAATTAAAGAATTTATATATTGACGCAGATCCGAAAGAAAAAACAGAAATAGTTAATCTATTGAAGAAAATAGATCCTGCAAATTCATCAAAATACGAACAAATCTTAAATTAATGTTAGCTACTTTACGTATACAAAACTTCGCATTGATTGATCATGTAGTTTTGGAATTTAAAAA
>CANCQX010000185.1 GCA_947380375.1 Flavobacteriales bacterium | reverse complement strand
ATAGCTGGTGTAATTTTATAATTATCGTCAATCGAATTTCTTTTTAAATTTTCTTGATGATACAAAGCCGTAACAGCCAAAGTGGAACTAGCTAAATCAATTTTGATTAATTCAGGTCGTTCTTTAGACTTTGTAAATTGAGCTCCCCTAGTTTGATACAAGGTTGTTTTCAAGTTCATACTCATGTGACTTAAATACCAAACAACTTGCATTGCAGGAGTTCCGGGAGAAATAAAAATATCAATTTCCTCTTCTTTTAAACTCGCTAATAAAGGATTAATTTTCGCCTGAATTTCTTGGTGATTAATTGGATCAGATACATCCATGTATTTTATCTCAACCAATCTTTCAGGATATTTGTTTTTTAGAAAATTCAACATTAATTCACACCTAACATCATCTCTTTTTGCCGCAGATAATAGAATGTGTTTTTCTTGTTTGAAAAAATACTGATGATAAGATGCAGTTGGCCCTTTTTCTGTAACCGCACCATTTTCAAAATCATTGTTGTAGGCAATCCAAGAAAGTAAGATTTTCATAATTGATTTTAATGTGTCAATATTTGATATAAATATAGTGAAAAATGATTTTCTTAATAAATGAATTATTTAAAACACAAATTTTAAAAAATTGAGTTCAAGTAACAAATGTAACTTATGTTTTAAAATTTTAAAATTAAAATGTAATATCAATCAATCTGATTCGTATTAGTATTATAAACTTAAATATAAGGGCCATGAAAAGAATAATTTCAATTGTTGTATTAATTTGTACAGTTTGTTTTAATGTTCAATCTCAAAGATATTCATACACAGGAAAAGCTTGGAGTATTAGTGGATCAATTCAGCCCCTGACAACTTTCCGTCAAAAAATAGTAAAAAATCAATTAAATGCAATGTCAGGTTCAATCAATGTTTCAAAAAAAATATACAAAGGTATTTATCCTACCATTGGATATACTTTCACAAAAACAAACCAAGAAGTCAATTCAAATTCTAGAATACTTAATAATAATGCTTTAAATTTTAACGAAGCACATTCTTTCAATTCAGGAATTCTAATTCAAAAACATTTATTGGTAACACAAAGTAAAAGAATTTCAACTGGTTGTTTTAGACAAACGATGAGTTTAATTCTTGCACCTGAATATAATTATATGTTTACAAATGGAAACCGTATTAATAAATCAAATGGTGAGTTCGCTTTAAAAATGGGGTTTTGTTTGTTTAATTCGTATTCAGGCACAGCTCCTAGAAACATCATTTGGGATGTATATTATAGAAAAGGCTACACTCCTATTGTATCGTACGATGATCAATATGGAAAACAACAATTTTATAAAGATGAAATAGGTATACAATTGAGAGTCATTTTTCGTCAGCGTTATGATTTTTTAAAATGAAATTTGAAAAATCATAATAAATAATTATTAAGAATTATTTATTATGATTTTCAACAACTACCAATTCTCGTCCCAATGGGATACCATGCACTCCACTCGGCAACAATTGAATGAAATAATTTTTAGCCATAGATTCACCAAGTTCTATTTTGAATTTGTTTTTTATTCGGGAAATTGTTGTGTTTAATTCACCTTCTAAGTAATTAGCAAGTAAATAAATAGTATTGTTCATCTCAATTAAACTATCTCTACCACTCACTTGATGATAGAAATTTAACAGCTCATTGTGATAGTCTGAAAGTGAATTTAATGCTATGCCTTCGGGATATTTTAAAAATAGAAGGAATAAAGAAATTTCTTTCGGATTTAATCGCACGGCTAAATTTCCAAAATCAATTAGATAGATTTTTTTAGCTTGAAGATCTATTCTAATTCTACTATCTTTAAAAACAACACCTACTCGCTTTCGAAACATTAAATTCGATCGAATTCCATCAATAATATTAAAAAGTTGATTAAGATAATGTGGGGGAAGATCTCGACGCTCAATTAATTTCAAACATTCTTCACACACATCGGCTGTTCGCATTTTAAGTATAATCTCCTTTTTATTTTGACAGAAATCATTAACACAACCTAAAGAGGTAGGATGTATATTTTCAATTATTTCGGATTGATTTCTATATAGTAAAGACCTTAAAATCCAACTAGCTACCTCATAAGAAATAGGGAATCGAATATCTGTATTCATTCCGAAAAACCAAGGCCAATCATCTGTATGTACAAAAATATTTTTAAAAGCATCATCAATAAAGGCAAACCAATTCTTTTCGTTGTATTCATTCGTTAATAAAAAAACTAAATCATTTTCATCAATATTATATGATTTTCGATAATTATTAATTACATCAAAGAAAATATTCCATTCATAATAACTCTTTTTATATGGAAAAACAGGTTTAACATAATTTCTTTTTACATTTTCATCTGATTTAAAGAACGAAACCATATTATAATCTGAGACTTCAAATTTTTCTTGTTTTTCAAAATTTTCAGGTTTCGGAAATACCTTTTCTCCATTTGGTGAAGGCAATGTCACAATACTACCTTGAATAAACTCGATAGCACCAGGATATGCCGACAATAAATTATAAACATTATCAAAATGAGAATCTGTAAAATCAATTGTTCGAATTAAATGTACCTTCATAAATGGAATATAAAAAACCTAATTTATTAAGAATTCTTCCCTTTATCAAAAAAACGTGATTTTATAATTCCAATTTCTTTATCCGCTGAGTAAGAACGCATCTGTTCGTTTATTTGCTCAGACATAATATTATAGGATGTCTTTTCAAAATTCATTACGTTTTCTTGTTTAATATTTAACATTTTAGACGTTTGAAATGCATCAAAATCAGCCCCTAAAAAAGTGAATGTCCATTTTTTTGTTTCTTCTAATTCAGAAATTTTACGGGAAATATCATGATAAGAAAAAAAACGGGATGCATTTTCGTGTCCATCTGTAATAATAACATAAACCACTGATAATTCATCTTTATCAATACTGAATTGATATTTTTCTTTCACTTCATGAATATTTCCTCCAATTGCATCTAATAGAGCTGTCGTTCCATCAGGTCTATATTGACCTAATTCAATAGGCGAAATTTCATTAATCGGTTTCGAATTAACAACAGAATTAACTTCGTGATTAAAGGTAGTTAAAGAACATAAAAATTCTTGTTGTGGAAATTCAATTTTTAAATTTTTGATTGTTTTCAAATGGTCATTAAAACCATTTACGGCCATTTGTTCCATTCCTGACATCGATCCACTTCGGTCGATTATAAAACTGTAAAGAGTTGTTTTGTTTTTCATGACTTTATTTTTTAATTATTTAATAATTCAAAGGTCATTATTTTAAACTCTCTATTCTTTTTTTTGCAAGGTTGCAGTTATGTAATTCTATTCTTAACGTTATTAATTAATATAATTACAATTATGAGATTCTTATACATTATATTGGGATTTTTAATTTTTTCGTGTGAAAAGGAAAAATTATCAAAAAATAAGAAAATTTCTATTGCTGGCTTGTATGTTTTTAAAAAAATAACAATAGAAATTATTGACAATTCTACAAAAAAAGGAAGTGCTTATTATGAAAAT
>CANCQX010000184.1 GCA_947380375.1 Flavobacteriales bacterium | reverse complement strand
CCAGCACCAGCTATTATAACTTTTAGTCCACGTTTATGAGCATTTTTAGCATATTCGAACATTAATTCTGGAGTTCTGTGAGCTGAAACAATATTCATTTCAAATTCAATTCCAAATTCTTTTAAAATATCTGCTGCATCTTGCATAATCGGTAAATCCGACGCACTCCCCATAATGATACCTACTTCTGCCATCTTCTTATTTTTTCTCAAAGATATGGATAATTGGGAATTGAAAATTGATAGTTGATAATTTTTGATGCTTAATTTTCAAATCAACATCCAACATCCTTCATTAAAAATTAATTAAACTCCCAAGCTTTCCTTCAATGGTCCATAAGCTGTTCTACTAATTGGAATTCGTTTATTAGATCGTAAAATTGCAACGTATGAATTTTTCTCAAATGCTTCAATCTTTGTTAATTCATTAATATTGATAATGTAAGACCGGTGAATACGAATGAATTGTGAAGATTTTAATGCTTTTTCAAAGTAATTCATTGTTTTTTTCTTCAAATGATATCTTTCTTTGGTATATATTTTTACATAATCATCATACGCTTCAATGTAATGAATTTCGCTTGTAGGGATAATTTTAATTTCAGAACCATCTTTTATCACAACTCTTAAATGTTCGTCGGGTTGTTTGTTCTCAATTTCAGAAAGATTTGAAATTGGATTTATTCTTGATTTATCTGTTTTTTTCCATTTCTCTATGGCTGAATCGAACCGTTCTTTAGTGAATGGTTTTAATAAATAATCAACAGCTGATGCTTCAAATGCTTTTAAGGCGTATTGGTCAAAGGCGGAAGTGAAAATTATTGAAGGTGAATAATTTAATAGTTCTAACATTTCAAATCCATTAATTTTTGGCATTTGAATATCAAGAAATACAATATCTGGTTCTAGTTCGCTTATCTTTTTTATACCTTCAAAACCATCACTGCATTCTGCAAGGACTTCAAAATCTTCATAGTCTTTTAAGTATTCTGAAACTATCAACCTTGCTAAAGGTTCATCATCTATTATAATTACTTTTTTCATTTTTGAGGAATAATGAGCTTTGTGGTAAATTGACTTTTGGTTTTATCGATAATCAGAAGATTCTTTTGTCCATATAAAAGATAAAGTTTACGTTGAATTGAACTTAATCCAAACCCTAAACCCTTCGAAGTTTTTTCTAATTCTTGTGAATAAGGATTAGAAATAGAAACAATTAGCTGATTGTTTTCGCAAATTGATTTGATTTCTATCGTAACATTTTCTGTCTGACCGTATAAACCATATTTAATAGCATTTTCAACAATCGGTTGAAGAATAAGTGCTGGTAATTTCATTTTTATACAATGCTCATCAATTTTAAATTCAACTTGTAATCGGTGTCCAAATCTAACTTTTTCTATTTCTAAGTATAAGTTTAAATAATTTATTTCCTCTGAAAGTGGCATTAATGGTTCTTTTTCACGACTTAAAGTCCCCCTTAAAAAATCAGATAATAGATGAACCATTCTTCGAGCTTCTTCCGGTTTTATAACTGTTAATGCGCTGATTGAATTTAAACTATTGAATAAAAAATGGGGCTGTAATTGTTGTTGAATATTTTTTAATTCAGAGTTATTTAATTGCCTTTCAATTTCTATTAATTTTTGCGTTGTTGATTCTTGTACTTTTTTGAATTTATCAATCCAAAGCTGGTAAAAAGTTAAAAAAAGTAAAAAATAGATTAATAAAAAACGATAAATGCTATCGTGATTGTACCCGAATTCAAAAGACATATCTTTTTTAAACAAGGAGGAAATGGTGAAATATGAAATTGCTAAATGTATGTAGCTGAAAGAACCGATAAAAGCAATGTTTGAAATTGAAATAATGTTTTTTGATTGATAATATTTTAATATCAATTTTAATAGTAAAGTAAAGATTAATAATAAAAAGTTGGTTGTAAAAGCATCTATAAAAGAGTATTTCCATCCATAATTGAGGTGGTGTAATATTAAAAAATGAATAATAAAAGAAATTGTCCACCAACTAACAAGTTGAATTGTCTCATTTGCTTTCATTCTTTCAATTCTTTCCTTCATCCTTTTTTTATAAAAAAATAATGCATCCCTTTGATTTTATTTTTGTGACTTAAGTAATTTTTGCAACAACTAATAACTAAAATCTAACAACTAATCACTAATTAGCTACTTAAAACTTTTAATCTCAATTCCTCCAAAAATACAATTTCCTTTCAATATTAAGATTTTAGATTCAACTTCTTCCGAAGGATTCATTACTCTTTTGTCTTCAATCCCCCCAAAAACAGAAACTAATTCTGACTTAACTTGCCAATTAGATGGAATAATAAGTGAAACTCCTCCAAATACACAAGAAACTTCAATTACAGCTGAAGTTTCAAATTCTGCTTGAATTAGATTTAATTCTGTTCCTCCAAAAATTGTTACAATATCAGCACCCTTAAAATCTTTACTTACTACATTTTTGTTTAATCCCCCAAAGAAAGAAACAGCATCAATAAAGTCTTCATCTGATAGTTGATTTAAATGTTCTGCATTTTTACTAAAGTGTTTATGCTGTCTCAATTGACTACATCTTTTTGCTGTATTTGATTTTTTTCTTGATTTTAAAATCATAAACAAACCTCCTAGAATTATAGCACTTGGCCAAATTAATTCAGTGTTTATTTTTTTAGGAATTATACAATTAAAAGTAAATACCAATCCGATACCTATCAGGGCCCAACCAGCAAATTTTTTAAATTTATGTTTTACTAAAACAACAATACCTAACCCAAATATGAATATGTGCCAGCTAAAAAACCATTTTGGAATAGTGTAGCCTAATTCATTTAATAAGTATATAATTCCAAATGAAATAATTAAAATTCCAGCTGTAATTTTCCCTCTTTGTTGATTTTTCTGCCAACTCAAAAAATCGTGTTGTTCTTCTGGATTTAATTTTTGATTTTCCATAACTTAAATTTATAATCCAAATGTAAAACACTTATTAGAAATTATTTAGCTAATATAGGTAAATGGTATCTATTTTTCGGCGAGTAGATCTTTTCGGGTCAACGTCAAAAGTTGGGAATAAACCTTTTCCAAAACTTAGAAAATAAATTAGCACCTATTTGCGAAGCTCTATTTAGAATCGGTCTTTCCATAGAATTAGCTGTAAACTTTTCCGTAATCGCGTTTCGCTTTTTCTGCGAAAATAAGCGTGAAGGAAAGTGTTTACCTGCAGTTTCACTTCAAAATGTTAAATAAAGGTTCAAAGAACTAAAGTGTATCCTTAATTGAAGTGAAAAATTAATTGGTAAGATCCTTTATTTTTGCTTACTACCGGCGCTACCGCTTGTCTTCGAAAGTAGTACTTTCTCTTTATCAAGTAAGAGAAAGCACTGCTTTCGAAGACTAAACGTTAGTGCAAGGAATAAGAGAATAGATATCGAAGTGTGATTTATAGCGATATCGAAATATTTTAGTGTCCAAAATTTTTATATAGATATCTTTAAAGTTACCCCTCCTTCTTTACCAACCCTCTCAAAAACAAAACCTCTTCTTCCAACGCTTTTATTCTTGC
>CANCQX010000183.1 GCA_947380375.1 Flavobacteriales bacterium | reverse complement strand
CACGATGCTGCTATAAATATAATGCGTAGAATTATTCAATCTACTGGTTGTGAGGTTATTCACTTAGGTCATGATCGTTCTGTTGAGGAAGTTGTTGATTGTGCAATTCAAGAGGATGCTCAAGCAATTGCTATTACTTCATATCAAGGTGGTCATAATGAGTATTTTAAATACATGCGTGATTTATTGAATGAAAAGGGTGCTCCTCAAATCAAGATTTTTGGTGGTGGAGGTGGTACAATTCTTCCAAGTGAAATAGCTGAATTACAAGCATATGGAATAACACGCATTTATCATCCAGATGATGGACGTTCAATGGGATTGCAAGGAATGATCAATGATTTGATTGAGAAATGTGATTTTCCAGTTGGAGAGAAATTAAACGATGAAATAAACCATTTAAAAGAGAAAAGTGTACCCGCAATTGCTCGAATAATTTCAGCTGCAGAAAATTTTGCGGAAGCTTCTAAATCTGTGATGGATGAGGTGAGAGAGATGGTGAAATCTGTTTCTATACCTGTTCTTGGTATAACCGGTACAGGTGGTTCAGGAAAATCCTCTTTGGTTGATGAATTAGTGCGTCGTTTTTTAATTGATTTCCCAACAAAAACAATTGCAGTAGTCTCGGTAGATCCTTCAAAACGTAAAACAGGTGGAGCTTTATTAGGAGATAGAATACGTATGAATTCTATTAAAAATCCTAGAGTTTATATGCGTTCATTGGCTACTCGTCAATCGAATTTAGCTTTGTCAAAACATGTTTCTGAAGCAATTAATGTCTTAAAAGCAGCCGAATACGATTTAATAATTTTAGAAACTTCAGGTATTGGTCAGTCCGATACTGAAATTTTGGATCATTCTGATGTTTCGTTATACGTTATGACTCCAGAATACGGTGCAGCCACTCAATTAGAGAAAATTGACATGTTGGATTTTGCCGATGTTATCGCATTGAATAAATTTGATAAGCGCGGAGCTTTAGATGCACTTCGTGATGTTCGAAAACAATACCAACGTAATCACAATTTATGGGATTCTTCTGTTGATACTATGCCTGTTCATGGAACAATTGCTTCTCAATTCAATGATCCGGGAATGAATACTTTATATAAAGTAATTATGGATAAAATGGTAGAAAAAACAAACGCAGATTTGCATTCTACTTTTGAGATTACTCATGAAATGTCTGAAAAAATATATGTGATTCCTCCAGATAGAACACGCTATTTATCTGAAATTTCTGAGAACAATAGAGCTTATGATAAATGGGTGAATCAACAAGTTGTTGTGGCTGATAAATTATTCGGTTATAAATCTTCAATAGAATCTATTCAGACTTCAACAATGGAAGACAAAGATAGACTTGTGAAAGGTTTACAAGAAGCTTTTGAATTAGAAAAATTAAATTTTGATCCTAAAAATTGGGCAATTCTTGAAAATTGGGCAGCCAAAAAACAATTGTATAAAGATCCAATTTTTAAATTCAAAGTAAGAGATAAAGAACTTTCCCTTCAAACGCATACTGAATCACTTTCTCATTCTCAAATCCCTAAAGTAGTTACTCCAAATTACAAAGGTTGGGGAGATATTTTAAGATGGGTTTTACAAGAAAATGTACCTGGTGAATTTCCATATACTTCTGGATTATTTCCTTTTAAACGTGAAGGTGAAGATCCTACAAGGATGTTTGCAGGAGAAGGAGGTCCCGAAAGAACGAACAAACGTTTTCATTATGTAAGTTTAGGTTTACCAGCAAAACGTTTATCAACTGCTTTCGATTCTGTTACTTTATATGGTAATGATCCTGATTTACGTCCTGATATTTATGGTAAAATTGGAAATTCAGGTGTTTCGATATGTTGTTTAGACGATGCTAAAAAATTATACTCTGGATTTGATTTAAGTCACCCAATGACATCCGTGTCAATGACAATAAATGGTCCAGCTCCGATGATTTTAGGGTTCTATATGAATGCAGCAATTGATCAAAATTGTGAAAAATTTATAATAGAGAATAATCTTCAGGCTGAAGTTGAGAAAAAGATAGATTCGATTTATAAAAATAAAGGAATTAAAAGACCTTCTTATCAGGGTGAATTACCAGAAGGAAATAATGGTTTAGGATTAATGTTGCTTGGAGTTACAGGAGATGTTGTTTTACCATTGGATGTTTATAATAAAATTAAAGCAGTTACTTTAACACAAGTTCGAGGAACGGTTCAAGCGGATATACTAAAAGAAGATCAAGCACAAAATACCTGTATTTTTTCTACTGAATTTGCTTTACGTTTGATGGGTGATGTACAGCAATATTTTATCGATAATGCAGTGAGAAACTTTTATTCTGTTTCAATATCTGGATATCATATCGCAGAGGCGGGAGCTAATCCAATTTCACAATTGGCATTTACTTTAGCAAACGGATTTACATTTGTTGAGTATTACTTAAGTAGAGGTATGGACATCAATGATTTTGCTCCTAACTTGTCGTTCTTTTTCTCAAATGGAATCGATCCTGAGTATGCTGTTATTGGTAGAGTTTCACGTAAATTATGGGCGAAAGCAATGTCTAAAAAATACGGAGCAAATGCACGTTCACAAATGTTAAAATACCATATTCAAACTTCTGGTCGTTCTTTGCATGCACAAGAGATAGATTTCAATGATATTCGTACAACATTGCAAGCACTCTATGCAATATATGACAATTGTAACTCATTGCATACCAATGCTTACGATGAAGCGATTACAACTCCTACAGAAGAGTCAGTTCGAAGAGCAATGGCTATTCAATTGATTATCAATAGAGAGTTAGGATTAGCCAAAAATGAAAATCCATTACAAGGAAGTTTTATCATTGAAGAATTAACGGATTTAGTTGAAGCAGCAGTATTAGCTGAATTTGACAGAATTACAGAAAGAGGTGGAGTTTTAGGAGCAATGGAAACAATGTATCAGCGCTCTAAAATTCAAGAGGAATCTTTATATTATGAGACTTTAAAGCACAATGGAGAATTTCCGATTATTGGAGTAAATACATTCTTAAGTTCAAAAGGATCACCTACTATTTTACCGAAAGAAGTTATCAGAGCTACAGAAGAGGAGAAACAATACCAAATTAGTATGTTGTCTGATTTACATGAATTCCATGCTGATAAAGCTAAAGATCAAATTAAGCAAATACAAATAGCAGCTATTAATAATAAAAACATTTTCGAAGAGTTGATGGAAGTGAGTAAAACTGCTTCTTTAGGTCAAATAACAAGTGCATTATTTGAAGTAGGAGGTCAGTATAGAAGGAATATGTAGTTTTTTAGATGTTTGATTTTTAATGTTGAATGTTTGATTATTGATTAATGAGACCTAACTGTGAAGTTTTTACAATTGCAGTTAGGATTCTAATTAATCTTTCACACTCTTCCTTTATAGATGTAAAATCAAAAACTATAAAATTTGATGATTCAATTAGTTGAATCCAGTAAAGAGTTTCTCTTGCTTCTTTAGATGCTATGCTCATTTTAGCGGAGAAATCTTTTTTACTATATCCTGCTCCAGCTTCTCTGACATTTGCTCCAATACTAGTTGAACTTCTTAAAAATTGTTTAGATAATATGTATT
>CANCQX010000182.1 GCA_947380375.1 Flavobacteriales bacterium | reverse complement strand
TTCTGAATTTGGTAAAATAGATATATGTAAAGATTTTCCTGTTTATTTTAGATTGAATTATTTAAAAGAAAGTTATGAATTACAAGAAATATTTCATTCATATTTCCATGAAAAAGTAAAATGGTATAAATGAATTTCTTAAATTGATTAGTCTTCATAAATTATACTACATATCATGATTTTATATTATTTTGATAAACGTTTTATTCAGGTATTACTATGTCATTTCTGAATTTTCTATAGTAGGTGAGTTACTTATACTTAATGACCTTTGTTTGAAACAAAACAAACTCAAAGTATGAATTGAGATTAAACTAATCAGTAAATTAGATGTTGATTATTCTAAAAAAAATGTTTATTGATTATTATGGTAACTTTACAATTACTAAATTATTTTATAAAATAATAGGATAATTTGTTGGTTTTATTTATTTTAAATCATTTAAACCGAATATTTTATCACTTAGTTGAATTATTTGAACGGATATGTGATATTTTGTTTCGGTTATAGACTAGTTATGCCTCATTGTAGAGCGACACCGTAAACAGACAACATAATGGAAGAAACATACCGACTTTTAATTGAATTCAAGACAATACATCCTTTGAGATTTTGGACAGCAATATTTATTGCGACAACTTTAATCATATATTTTGTTTGGAGACTTTCAAGGAAGAAACAAAAACCAAAAGTTGAAAATTTAGGAAATCAAAGTACAACATCGTCAGTAATTGCAGAGAAAGAAACTGTTAAACCAAAACTTGAGACAATAAAAGAAAATTCCACTTTAGAAAAACCACAAACTAAAGTATATACCGACACTTCTGTTAAAGACAACTTGGAAGTAAAAGAGCCAAAACCTATTTACACAAAACCGACCGAAACTAAACAAGAAAAAGTAATTCCAAAAGTTGAAACAGTTGAAGTTAAGCCAAAAGCTAAACCAAAATCCGAAGAACAACTTCCTAAAGCCAAAGTCGAAACAACAAAATCAAAAAACGAAATTGACTTTGTCAATTATGACATCACGAAAGTTCCTACGACAAATTCTTATCCAGTTTTTCGCTTTCCTAAAAAAGGCACAGTAGTAAGAAGCTTTAGATTAGGAAATACAAAGCGTAGAGGGTTTAAAGAAGAAGCGTTTCAAAAATCTATTGAACTATATTTTGGAAAGGTTTTTACAGTTTTAGGAAATGCAAGACTAAATACAGGAAAAGAAACACGACCGTTTGAGCCAGACATTGCAATAATTGACAAGTCAAGTTCAAACCTTAGAATAGATATAGAAATTGACGAACCTTATGCTGGACTTACAAGACAGCCGACACATTGTAAAGGCGAAGACGTTAATCGTGACATGTATTTCGTTGATAGAGGATGGATAGTTATTCGGTTTTCTGAGTATCAAGTTCATCTGCAAGAAAATGACTGTTTGCGATATATTGCGGAAACAATAAAGTCAGCAATTCCAAATTATGAAATACCAAACCAACTGCGAAATCAACCATCGTTACAGAGTGAAAAACTTTGGGATTTAGTACAAGCCCAAAAATGGGAAAAAGCAAAATACAGAGAACAATATCTTAATCATACATTTGAATCTATTGAAGAAATAACCGAAACAATTGAAAGAGATTTTGACGAACAAGAAATCAAGGAAGAGCAATTAGTCAAACCAACTTTAATCGGTGAAGTTGACGACAAAAAATCCATAGCATTTAATCTTAAAAATAAGCATCCGAGAGACAGCAGAATTAAGTTCTATCCCGAACCTCATATTTACACAATTGATAATACACCTGCACCTTCGGCCAGCACAATAATAGCAAAGTTCTTTCCTGAATTTGACTCTGTATATTGGGCGAATCGTAAAGCACCGGAATTAGGAATGTCTCCTATTGAAGTCGAGTTAATGTGGAAAAACAAAGGAGAAGCAGCTGCAAAAGACGGAACATTTCTACACGAACAAATTGAGAATTTTTACTTGGAGCAAGCTTATGAAAGAACTGAAGAATTTCATCTATTTGAAAATTTCGTAAATGAGCATAATCATATTAAGCCATTCAGAACTGAATGGAGAATATTTGACGAACAACATCACATAGCAGGTACAATTGACTTAATTTCTGAAAACGGAAATGGTTACGAAATGTACGACTGGAAAAGAAGTAAAAAAGTTGTTAGCTCATTTAATGGAGAGCCAATAAAAAATAATCAATGGCAAAGCGGTGTCGGACAACTTGCAGACATTGACGACACGAGTTATAATCGTTATTGCTTACAACAAAGTTTATATAAGTACATTCTTGAAAAAAACTATGGACTAAAAGTTTCCAAAATGTATTTAATTGTTTTGTATCCAGAGTATGACAAGTATTATAAAGTTGAAGTGCCGTACTTGAAAGACAAAGCAGAATACATACTTAGAACACTGTGAAAAAACAACGAAGGCATAACACGGGTTTGGCAAAAGTGGCGGTTTGGTGTTCCGCAGACACATTTGTGGTTAATCAAAGTTTGGTTCTCCGCATCAACATTTGTGGTGAAAATCGCCACCTTCGCCAAGCCCGAAAACGTTAAAGGTGATTTTACAAACTACACTAAAAACATTTAAACGATGGTAGAAACATTAATTTATAAACTTCTTGACACGACTTCTTTTAATTTGAGATTAAATGAAGAACTTTCAAAATTCACATTAATAAGTGAACTTTTAACTCATAATAATATTCCTTTTAAAACTTGGAAACCAGATGGAAGTCTTTCGCTAGAAATTGTAGAAATGTCGTTTAGTATAAATTGTAAGTTTCAGGATATTTATTTACTGGCATATTTACTAAAAGATTTTGGGCTTGAAAATATATATCCTTCAAGAAAAGAAGTAGTAGAAATTTCCGTAGGAACTTATTTACACCAATTTTCAAGTATAGGAAAATATGCTTTGGCGGAACCAATGAACATTGACAGCTTCTTAAGTATTGACCCAAAGTCAAACACTCAATTTGTTGTTGTTTCATACTTTGAAAATCAATTTTCTAATTTAGAAAATTATGGAGACACAGAAAACGAATACGAAGAAGATAGAGATTCATATGAAGCCCAAACAGACAAGATTAATGATAATTTAGATAATGATCAACAAATCATAGAGTTTTGGCACTGATTTTAACTAAATCTATTATGAAACCAGCAGTATCCAATTTTAAAAACAATAAGCCTTTAAAAAGGCAAAACATCTAATTCTATTTTTTTATTTAAAAATGTTACGACGATTGTTAATCTAGCAAATTTATGAACGTCATCGTAAAAATTATAATAGAATTCATTTTCTTCAGAAGGAACTTTTTCAATTTTTAGATATAATTTTCCAACTGAGTTATTTTTTGTGTAAATTACCATTCTTTTAAAGAATGAATAAAACACAACTTTACTTGGCATAGAAACAATTACATCATCTGACATCAAAAATGGAATAAAACTTTCAGGTGTAAATGTGATACAAGAATCAGTAAGTGCTTCTAAGATAAAATCTCTATTCATAGCTTTATATTTTGTAATTGATAAATGGATTAGTAATTTTTTGATAAAATGTAAAATTACAACAACTTTAATTGAAGTTAATTTATTTTTGTGAAACTGATTATTAAAAACATTTAAGTTCTCTTATTTTATGTGTTGTTTTTTTTTATTTTGTTAAAGCAAAAATATAGACATACTATGCAGTTTATTTGCATATAT
>CANCQX010000181.1 GCA_947380375.1 Flavobacteriales bacterium | reverse complement strand
ATTTTAACAATTCACAAGCACTTGGAGGAACGCAGATATCAGGAACTTTAACAAGTTCTCAAACTGTTTGGATATACGATACTCAAGGTACTTGTTCTGATGAAAAAAGTTTTTTGATATCTATAGAGCTTTCACCAAATATTACAAATAAGCCTGATCAAGTTTCGTGTGATTCATATAGTTTACCTACAATTTTAGGTACGAATCTTTCAGGTAATGAAAAATATTTTAACAATTCACATGCACTTGGAGGAACGCAGATATCATCAGGAACTTTAACAAGTTCTCAAACTGTTTGGATATACGATACTCAAGGTTCTTGTTCTGATGAAAAAAGTTTTTTGATATCTATAAAGCTTTCACCGAAGATTACAAATCAGCCTGATCAAGTTTCGTGTGATTCATATAGTTTACCTACAATTTTAGGTACGAATCTTTCAGGTAATGAAAAATATTTTAACAATTCACAAGCACTTGGAGGAACGCAGATATCATCAGGAACTTTAACAAGTTCTCAAACTGTTTGGATATACGATACTCAAGGTAATTGTTCTGCTGAAAGTAAATTTAATATTACTATACAACAAAGTCCAAGTTTGATTATTTCAAACCCAAAAGTAAATTGTAATTTGTGGACTGAAGATATAACTTCTCCCGAAATTACAGCAGGAAGTGCAGGAGGAGGGGTTTTAACTTATTGGACAGATGCAGCAGCTACAATTCCTTTAACAAACCCTTCAGCTATTTCATCAGGTACTTATTTTATCAAATCAACATCCGGAAATTGTTCAGACATTAAACCTGTTATTGTTGTAATAAACACATCCCCAACAATAACTCTTACAGAACAAAAAGTCACAGCTCAAGGTCAATGCGATGGAGCGATTCAAGCAACAGTTTCTGGAGTAAGCTCCTATAAGTTTAATTGGTATCATAATTCAGATTCAACTAATTTGAATCAAACTGCTTTGTGTGCTGGTTTATATAAAATTTCAGTAAAAAGTAATGAAGGATGTATAAAAGATACAGTTGGAAAAGTGGGAATTACAGCACCTTCTAATCCATGTGTCAATTCAACATTAATGGTTTCTACTTCAACCATTCAATTGACAGGAATAGCATCAAATGATGGAAAAATCATTTCAACTGTTTCGGGAGGAGTTACACCATATAGTTATCATTGGAACAATGGTTCTTCTGCTACTTTTATTGATTTATTAAAGGCTGATACCTATCGATTAATCGTAACCGATGCTCAAGGTTGTAGTGGTATTTCAACAGGAATAATTTCAAATTATATTGCACCAAATGTAGTTTTACCATTAAAAGCATACGTAATTAATAGTGGGGAAACTGCTTCATCAAGTTGTGATGGTTCTGCATCAGTAATCGCTTCAGGCGGAGCACAGCCTTACACTTATCTTCATTCAAATGGAACATCTAGTTCTTCAATTTCTTATTTATGTCAAGGGTTATATGATGTGAAGGTTATAGATGCAAATAAAGACACTGTAAATGTAAGTTATATCATTACTTCACCAAGCAATACGATTGTAAACAAACCAATTGTAGGTTCAATTCAACCTATAGATAGTTGTTACGCTTCATTAATTAAAAATTGCACAATAGATATTGATCATATTGACTCAGCTTACATTGTTGGTTTTTCAATGATTGGAAAAGATTCAGTATCGGTGGAATGGAAAGTAGTTGATGTAAAAGGAGTTGTAAATGTCTTAACGAATAAATACTCTCTACCCGATTCGGCAGGTGTTTTTCAATTTTCATTGCAGTTGTATTGTCCAACAAAATCTACAGCGCGCTTTTTGACAGCTTATGATCAATTGAAAATAACCCAAGAATTGGCTGGAGGTAGTTCAGCAGCAGGATTAAGTAAAATAGATATCAATAAAGTCGGAATCTATCCAAACCCATTCAATGATCATATTATTATTGCAATCGATAATAATGAATCATCAGAAGTATTGATTACAGATGTCGCTGGAAAAGTAGTTGTAAACAGAAAATTCAATGAAAAACTTATCAAAATTGACATGAATGAATTATCTTCAGGTTCTTACATTGTAACGGTTAGAAATAACAATTCGGTAACAACGAAACAGGTAGTGAAATAAGAATTAAATAAATGTAGAATCGTAAATTTTACGATTCTACTATCTAAACCTAAATAGACGATACAGATTTAATTATTTTTATTTTAATCTAATGTATTCAGTATAAATCAAAGGCGTTCAATACAAAAATTTCAGTGTTATTATAATGGACTTCAAACTAGAAAATGAAGTTGCAATTAAAATTAATTTAGAATAATAATTCTAAACATCAAATCGGCTTTCTCCAATATACACAAAACGATTAAGTGATATTAATACGATAAATGTTTAATTAAATCTACAAAGGATTTTAGATTTAATTAAGAAATCATATCTGTTCTTGTATAATATCATTTTTATATTTTCAACTGCATTCTATTTTTGGATACCTTTTAAGAAAGAAGGGTAAGAAATTAAATATCAACTAAATAAATTGGATATGAAAGTGAAAATTTTAAAATCGGCGTCAATTGTGCTTTTTGCATTATCGGTAAGTGTTGCTTGTACTTCATCTGAAAGAAAGATGAAAGAGTCACACGAGAAAGTAGTTGAAGCGGAATATGATTTAAAGGAAGCAAAAGATGAGTTAGCAAAAGCAACAAAGGAATGGAATAAGTATAAAACTGAATCTGAGTTAAGTATTATTGAGAACGAAAAACGTATTACTGAACTACGGTCTGAAAAAAATGCAATTGATGCTGAAGTAAAAGCTAAATATGAAAAAATGTTATCAAAAATCGAAAAGAAAAATACCGAACTCAAACAAAAATTGAAGGAATATAAAAAAGAAGGTAAAGAAAATTGGGAAAAATTTGAGGTTGAATTTTCTCACGATATGGAGGATTTAGGAAGCTCTATTAAAAATTTCACAGTCGAGAACGTAAAGTAGATTTGAACTTTCGAATTGATATAACTTCGAATAATCATCTCAAATAATAAAATTTATGAATAGAATAGTTTTATTGATAACTGCGGTTATCTTTTTTGGTTTAAGTAGTCAGTCGCAGAATAAAGATTCTGAGGAAAAATACGGTAAAACTTTAAACGTTGGAATCGGAATTGGTTATTATGGTAATATCGGTAAATCTATGCCGGTTGTTCATTTTGATTATGAAATAGATGTAGTGAAAAATCTGACACTTGCACCTTCCATCTCTTTTTATACCTATCAAAAATATAATTATTGGGGGAGTTCTCAATATGCTTATAAAGATTATTCTTATCGACAAACAGTAGTTCCAATTGGAGTGAAAGGAACTTATTATTTTGATGAATTGTTAAAAGCACGTGTCAAATGGGATTTTTACTTGGCTGCTTCTTTAGGGTTTAAAATCAAAAAAACGACTTGGGATAGTGAGTACCATGGAAATACAACTACGACTGATGAAATAAGTCCACTATACATGGATTTTCATATTGGTTCGGAGTACCATTTAAATGATAAAATAGGATTGTTTTTGGATCTTTCTACGGGTGTTTCTAGTTTTGGTTTGGCAGTTCATTTGTAAAAAAAAAAAGCTGTCTAAAAAGTGTCAACTCTTCGTTATTCTCGATATAAAAATGCTCATTTACACAAGTAAACTGCGCTTTTTATCTCTTCGAAAGCCTCGTTTTGACAATTTTTAATCCAACTTCTATAAATTGAAAGAGGATGTCTCGACTTTTCGGACAC
>CANCQX010000180.1 GCA_947380375.1 Flavobacteriales bacterium | reverse complement strand
TACTTTTTCAAAATTTTAGATGGAATGGTCTATTCAACTTTGAAGAAAATTTCAGAGTTGGAACGGATGTCTAAAATCAAGGTTTTCTTGGAAGAAGTTCAGGAATTGGATCAACTTCAAATTGAAGTCGTGCTGAAATTAAAAAAGGCGAGAATTTTAATCGAACTTGTTTTAAGTGAAAGAGAAATCACAAAAGAGGTGATTTGGAACGAAGAATTGAAAAACTATAAACTTTCCAAAATAGCTTTAATTAAACAAGAAAAACGTCAAGCCCGTTCATTATTGGATATGGATGATGAAAACGGGGAAGAATTTATACCGATTACTGTTAGCAAGAAAAGTACAAAAGAGATCAAGGAAAAACGTTCTACTTTCCATCAAACATTAGATTTAGTAAGAGAAGGCCTCAAAGTTGAAGAAATAGCCCGCACGCGACAGTTATCAGTTAAAACAATCAACGGTCATTTCATTAATTTAATTAAATCAGAAGAAATTGAACTTTCGGATGTAATGAGTAAAGAAAGAATTAGAGAATTGGAAGAATTTTTTGAAGATTATTCCGAAAATTCATTGACACCGTTGAAGGAGAAATTAGGAGATAAAGTTAGTTGGGAGGAACTGAAATTATTTAGAGCTTCAACTATTATTTAATTTTGTACTTCCTTTTGTTCCAAAAACAGGATTAATATTAAATTTGTAGACATTACTAAAAGACATTAAAATGGCAACAAAACATACTTTAAAACGAAGCACATCCGAATCACTTTTTGAAAAATCAAAAACATATTTTCCAGGCGGAGTTAATTCACCAGTAAGAGCTTTTAAGTCTGTTGATGGTGCGCCATTATTTATGAAAAAAGGCGATGGTTGTCATATTTGGGATGAAGACGACAATAAATTCATCGATTTTTGTTGCAGTTGGGGACCACTTATTTTAGGACACAATCACCCGAAAGTATTTGAAAAAGTAGTCGATACATTGAAAAATGGTTCAAGCTTTGGCGCTCCAACTCGAATGGAAAATGAATTGGCTGAATTAATTCTTTCTCGTAATCCCTATATTGACAAAATTCGTTTCGTAAGTTCTGGAACAGAGGCAGTAATGTCAGCAATACGTTTGGCTCGTGGATATACGAAGAAAAATAAAGTATTAAAATTTGAAGGTTGTTACCACGGTCACGTCGATTCAATGCTTGTAAAAGCTGGAAGTGGATTGGTAACTTTTGGAACATCTTCTACAAGTGAAGGAATACCAGAAAGTTATATCAACGAAACATTAGTGGTTGAGTTAAATGATATCGAAGCTTTGCGTAACTGTATTGCTCAATACAAGGATGAAATTGCTTGTGCTATCATCGAACCAATACCAGCAAATAACGGATTGTTATTGCAAGAATTAACCTTCTTAAAAGAATTACGAAAGTTATGTACTGAAAACAACATATTATTGTTTTTCGACGAAGTAATTTCAGGATTTCGTGTTGCTTTTTCAGGAGCTGCTGAATTGTACGACATCACACCAGATATTGTAACCTATGGTAAAATTATAGGCGGCGGTTTACCAGTTGGTGCTTATGGTGCAAAAGCACATATTATGGCAAGCATTTCTCCTGACGGACCAGTTTATCAAGCAGGAACATTATCTGGAAATCCAGTTGCAATGGCTGCAGGTATAGCTTCGTTAACAGAATTAGCAAAACCAGGATTTTACGAAGATCAAAAAGAAAGAACAGAATATTTCGTTAATTTGGTCAATACCCACGCAAAATCAAAAGGGTATAACTTTGAATTAGTGACAATTGGCTCTATATTTTGGTTGTCTTTTGACGGTAAAAAACACATCCGTAAAGCAGGTGAAATTAACCCAGATATGACGGGTTTCAGAAAAATATTTATGGCTTTATTGGAAAGAGGAATTTATTTAGGTCCAAGTGGTTATGAAGTTGGATTTATTTCTCAAGCGCATACAAAAGAAATTTTAGCTGAAGCAGCACAAGGATTTTGCGAGGCTTTGGATGAGACGATGTAATATTGATTTTTGTTTCATTTTTTTGTTTTTTGTAGGTATAGGGCATGCCCTATACCTACAAAAACAAAAAATATATCATTTACATTCTTCTTTCAATTCCAACATTTTTTTACCACCCATTGTTTGGTAATTCTTACAAGCAGAAGCTTTAGTTGATCTCAACTTTTGCATTTCTTTTTGCATTTTTGGTGTAATTTCCTTGTCAAATAATTTCGAAGAAAAGGCATTCAATTCATCCCCAGCTTTTAGGCAATTACAAAATTGCTCGTCTTTTGAAGAACAAGAAACAAGTATTAAAATCGACGAAAGGAAGATAATTTTTTTCATACGTGTATTTTTAAGGATTACCTTCAAAAGTAAAGTTTTATTTTATAATCACATTCTATTTTGTGAAATCACAAGTAAATACTTTTCTACACGCTCTTTTTCGCGAAAGTACGAACCACGATTACAGAAAAATTTACAGTTAATTCTGAAGAATGACCAATTGAAAGTGAACTTCACAAATAATTTCAATCCAATTATGATATTCATTAAAAAATATTTAAAATACCCAATTTTTGTTACTGATCCTAATAAAGTCTATTGTCTAAAAAATATTGAGTCTCTCTAATGAAAATATCCCCAAACCAATTTTGCTTTCGCTTTACCAATAATATTTTCTAGTTCGGCTTCTGTTTTTTCTTTAATGGCGCTTACTGTTTTAAAAGCAATCATTAAATCTTCTTGTGTTTTTGGCCCAACACCTTCTATTTGAGTCAATTCTGAAACCAATGCTGTTTTGCTTCGCTTGTTTCGGTGGTGCGTAATTCCAAAACGATGAGCTTCATTTCTCATGAACTGAATCACTTTCAAGCTTTCGGTTCGTTTGTCTAAGTAAATCGGTAAGCTGTCTCCCGGAAAAAATATTTCTTCCAAACGTTTAGCAATTCCTACAATGGCTACTTTCCCTCTTAAATCTAATTTTTCTAAGGCTTTTAAAGCAGAACTTAATTGTCCTTTTCCCCCGTCGATGATGATCAATTGTGGAAGTGATTGCTCTTCGTCTAGCAGTCTTTTGTAGCGACGGTAAACTACTTCTTCCATTGTCGCAAAATCATCGGGACCAACAACCGTTTTCACATTGAAATGGCGGTAATCTTTTTTGCTTGGTTTCGCATTTTTAAAAACGACGCAAGCTGAAACAGGGTTCGTTCCTTGGATATTGGAATTATCAAAACATTCCATGTGAATAGGCAATTCTTTCAAACGGAAATCCTTTTTTAATTGCTCCAAAATGCGTTCTGCATGACGTTCCGGATTGACCAATTTCTCTTGTTTCAGTTTCTCCATGCGGTAATAATTTACATTGCGTAGAGAAAGTTCGATTAACTGCTTTTTATCTCCTCTTTGAGGCACAAAGAAATCAATTCCATCAATCTTTAAATCTATTTTTTCAGCCAATACTACTTCCTTTGAAGTACTTGAGAAACGTTCTCTAAATTCGGGCAATACAAAGCCGATTATATCTTCTACTGTTTCTTCTAATTTTTTCTTAACTTCCGTGGTATAACCGTGAATAATAGACCCTTTGTTAATTACTAAATAATTAACAAAAAACGATTTTTCATCCTCCAATAAAGTAAGTACATCTACTTGTTCAATCGTAGGTGAAACAATAGTTGATTTTGATTTATAGCGTTCTAAACTTGCTATTTTTTCTTTTATAACTTGTGCTTGTTCAAATTCATACTTCGCAGCATATTTTTGCATTTTTTCTTGCAACATAGAAATAACAGGAC
>CANCQX010000179.1 GCA_947380375.1 Flavobacteriales bacterium | reverse complement strand
TTAATAATTTTTGATATTGGATAAGGTGAAATATTATTGTCAAAATTTAGACTAATATTATTTATAATTTCATTCATTAATTCAAAAAAAATAAGAATTATATCAAAACATGATTTATATCAACAAACTTTTTATTTAACATTACAGATAAACTACCATTAGCAATTTGAGGAATTATTTCATTTTTATTATTATAGTCATTATTGACAATTGCCTCTATAAAGTGCCCATATTTTACAATTATTATAGGACATTCAATATGATTAATCCTTTCTTCCATAAATTAAAAAAAAATCCCGAAAACGATGTAATCGGGATTTTCGTTTAATTAAAAATAATTAGCAACGAGTCGTATGTGTTCCTGGGTTTGTTGTTGAACAGGGGCCATGTCCCTTCTCATTTAAAATATCTACTCTAACATTTGTTTCTTCAACAAAAGGTATAACTAGATATTTTGTGTTTCTATCTTCAAATAAAACTTTTAATTCAATATTGTCATCAAGTTCAACATCACAAAGTTCTTTTAAAGTGGTTTTTGCATTCATTAATAATTGTTTTTTTAATACTTCATTAGTTGAAGCCTCTAAAATTAATTCTTTAGTTTTCATAATTTATCTATTTTTGGTTGTTAATAATTAATTTTGATTAGTTGACATTTGTTTTGCCCAAGATTGTATTTGACCTGCGTACTGAGCATCAATTGCTTTAGTTGCAGCAGAATTAGAAGTTGCTTCAATACTAACATTTATAGGATGGCCACCTGAATTTAAACGTATTTTTCCATAATATTTGTTCATAATATTAAAAATAAAGATTAGTTAATGATTATATTTTTTAAATGCTACTTAAAAATTCTAAATAAATATCAATGATTAATTTACTATGGTAAATATAGAAAATAATTTTAATATAAAAAAATTAAACTTCACCGATTTTCCATTTATTTATATAATCGGTGAAGTTTAAAATGCTGAATTCAGAAAAACAAGGGATAATTAATTTAAACAACTGAATAACTGAGGATTAGAATTCTTCTGTTCAGAGCCAATTGCGTTTTTTCCAAAGCTAACCATACTAAAATCTAAATCTGAAGCATCATCAGACAGTAATACATATTCTTCTATATTAGAAATGGATGCAATACTATCTTCTAAAAGTTGTTTGTTTGCAAATTTAAGAAGCAACAAACTATTATCTTCCTCAGAAGAAATGAATATGTTTTTATTTTTAATCATCGACGAAGTTGGATAAAAGCTTTGAGTGAGTATTTCTTTCAATTTTGATAGATTCGAACTAGTTTCATTTACTTATAATTTATTCGGCTCATATACTGCATTTAATTTTTGAAAAATCGCTTGCAACAGTGGATTAATAAAATCTTCCAGATCATGCACAATCAATTCAAAATCAAAATCGGTATGTTTTTTTAATTCATAAAGCACATTTACCCATCGATATACATATCCTTCAAAACCTTCGATTAATTTAAATTGCTTTTCAGTAATTACTAAATCTGAAAAACGCTTAGGTTGTTTTGGTAAATAACTATTCCATCCAGATTGAATTAATTTATCACGAAGACTTAATAATTCTTTACCTACTCTATATTGATCAGCTTGTAAAGATTCGTGATAAAATGCAATTAAATCATTTTTCTGTAAACATTCTATAAACAACTTTAATCGCTCTTCGTTACTTAACTAGGTTTTATACAAACCTAGTTCACGTTCTAAAATTGTCAGAAGTTGCAAGACACCCATATAAGGAGCGTCTGAAGTACTCGTTTCAATATAAAGTTGACCTTCATATGTGTTTTAATAAATTATTTTCATGTGAAATATTTTGATTAACGTTTATTAAATTTATTTGATTGATTTAAATTTAGGCGTTTCAGCATAAAATTTAATTAATCTATATTAAAATAGGGTATTAAAAAATAATTTAATTTCTATTCACAAACCTAAAAATTATAAATTGAAACTTTTTTTAATTATTATTTAAAGTCGTTGAGTGTTAAAATAATATCTGTAATTGAATTAGTAGATAAAGGAGATATATCACGAGTTTCAAGAGGAATTTATGCACGTTTAGAGATAGACCCAATTCTAGGTGAATTAAAACCGACTACTGAGAATATTGCTATTGCGAAAAGAGATAAGGCACGTATTGTGCCTACGGGAACATTAGCTTTAAACGTTTTGGGATTGTCTACACAAGTCCCAATGAATGTCGTTTACCTTAGTGATGGAACTGCACGTAAAATTGATTTAGGAAGAAGAAAAATTGTATTTAAAAAATCAGCCCCTAAAAACTTAGCAGCAATTGGAAAAATAAGTAGTCTGGTAATTCAGGCATTAAAAGAAATAGGGAAAGATAAAGTCACTGAAAAAGAGATTGAAATTATTTTGAAGAAGCTAGAACAAGAAGATATGTATCGTTTAGAACATGATATTAAATTGGCTCCTGAATGGATTAGAGTAATCATGCGTAAAGCATTAAAAAAATTATAATATGGTAAATTGGTTAACAGTTCCTGATTCTACCAAGAAAAATGCATATGAGCAAATTTCAGAAGCAACAGGAATGAGCTTGGAAAAAAGATTACAATACAATGATAGAGCAAATGATTTATGAAGAATCCCCTCTCTCATTCGATGAAATTATTGATTCCTTGAAGCAAGTAACCGGGAGAATAAATAATTTAGATTGGAAGTTTAAGCAATCATTCCCAATACCGAAAAAATAGATATGAAAATCATATAACACATCTAAATAAATTAAACGATTGATTGATTTAACAATCTATCAAAAATCAAATCGATATATGCTAAAGACATTTGTAACAAATAGTTGCTTTTTTTGTTACAATATTTAAAGAAATGAGCATAGAAGATAAAATATTACTGGGTATAAAACCGTTTCCTTAATTTGAAATATCCTGAATATGAAACTTCTAAAAAGAATATTTAGCATATGTTACTAATTCTTTTTAAAAACATTTGTTACACCAACTCTTCCAATTTCTGAAAAGCATAAAAATCATGAAAACACCTAAATTAACACCTCCTGCCCCATCTTCTTCAGCTTCAAAGGAAATTTCATAATCTGCATTTACATCTATTCCAAAAGCTTCAGCATTCAATATATCATACCCCATTTCCGTTAAAACAACTTGTTTGTTTTTCCATAATAGGCTAAATAAGACATTTTGAACTCACGATCTTCCAAAATTGAGCGCACTCGTAAATTAAATTGAAATGATTTAATAGTGCTGTTAACTGTTTTTTAGTTAATTGTTTTTTAAAGTCGTTATAAGGTAGAATCATATCTGTAATTGAAAAAGTTGAAATGGGCGTTTTATTGAGTGCGTGATGTAATTCCCAGTTTACAATGCATTTTTCATTTGTATCAGAGAATTTATCTTCCGAATTCTCGTCTAAATTTTGGTTATTGGTTGTTTTATTTTTCATCTTTTTTATGTATACTTTTTGGGGTAAATTTGAATGCTATTTCGCAGTTATAGTCGTTTGTATTTATTTCATTAATTTAAAAATTAATTGTTTATAAAACTAATACGAAAATCAATATAGATTATAACATATGGCTAAAACTTAAATTTCACTCTACTCTATTATCCTCATCCATATCATACAAATTAGGGGTCACATCATTTTCTGGGGACTAAAAATAATTACACATCAATTAACAATTATAATTTAAACATATCAACCTTAATAAGGCTCTTAATTTCTCCTATGTTTGTCTAAGTATAATTATTTGTAAATTTTACATAAATTATTTATTGGTGAAAAAGAGTGAGAGCA
>CANCQX010000178.1 GCA_947380375.1 Flavobacteriales bacterium | reverse complement strand
ACAATCCTTACATTACAGTAAATTGCTCCGCTTTTAGTGATCAGTTGTTAGAGTCGCGCTTATTTGGATACAAAAAAGGAGCTTTTACTGGGGCGGAAAAAGATGCATTAGGTCTATTCGAAGAAGCAAATGAAGGGACCATTTTTCTAGATGAAATCGGAGACATATCTCCTTATATGCAACAATCTTTATTGCGAGTTTTGCAAGAGGGTGAAATTATGCCGATAGGAGGGAAGTCCCGTAAAATAGATGTTAGGGTAATTGCTGCAACGAATCAACATTTGGTTTCACTTTGTAAAGAAGGTAAGTTTAGATGGGATTTATATTACAGATTATCAGTTGTAGAATTGGATATTCCTACTTTGTTTCAAAGAGGGAAAGAAGATATTAAAGTGATGATTGACTTTTTCCTATCTCAAAAGAAAAAACAATTAAAAAAGCCAATCAAACTATCAATAGAAAAAGCTGCGATGGAAGTTTTATTGAATTACACGTATCCCGGAAATATTCGTGAATTAGAAAATATAATATCTCGACTATATGTTTTTAATGATGAAAAAGTAGGAGTGGACGTTCTACCAAGGCGATTGTTTCAAGCACCTTCAAATAAACCAATGAATTGGGATTACATTGAAAAAGAACACATTGCATTCGTTTTAAATCATTTTAATGGTAACAAACGTCAAACAGCATTAGCTATAGGTTGGGCCATCAACACCTTGAATGCAAAAATGGAGAAATATGAAATAAAGTAAATCTAATTCTCCAATTTTTAATTTTGAATCTATCATTTGTACCTAAGAAATTGAATTGGGGTCCATAGATTGAAAAAGTGAAAGAATTTCGGATCAATACAAAAAGTTGAGACTATTTTTTTTGTATTGTGTTCTAGAAACAAAATAAATATGTATTTGCGAAGCACTTATTTGAACTTGGTCTTTCTACCGAATTAGCTGTAATTTTTTCCGTAATCGCGTTTCGCTTTTTCAGCGAAAGAGAGCGTGAAGGAAAGTATTTACGTGCGATTTCACTTCATGGCTAAAAGTTTAAAGGTTCGAAGAACTTATGTATATTTTAAGGAAGTGAAAAATTCCTTAGAAAGAACCTTGATTTTTGCTTACTTTTCATCAAGGAAAAGTAAGGTGATAATATTTTCAAATCTCTCCAATTCTTTTTAATTCCCAAAAACAATTTGCAGTTGCTTCAATATCAGCAAAAGCATCGTGAGCATTGTCAAAATTTTCTCCAAAAAGTTTCATATGCAATTCTGCTAAACCTGGCCATTTAAAACCATAAGGTCCAGGAATAGAACAAAAATCAACAGTTGAAGTCATTGTGCAGATTTTTCGTTTAGCATCTAAAATATTTTCAAATCTATTTCTCAATAATTCTGAACCAATAACTTTTTCGTCAAATGCAATATTATGAGCCACAATAACAGTGCTTTCTAAAATAATTGAATAAAACTGACTTAACACTTCAACCAAATCTTTTCCTTCCTCGATTGCTTTTTCTGTTGTGATACCATGAACATTTGAAGCTCCTTCTGGAATTATAAATCCTTCCGGTTTAATGGTATGATTTCCTTCCTCTAATTTCTCTCCATTTTCAGAATAAACTATATAGGCAAGTTGTATCAATCGTGGCCAATTATCAAGATCAGTTACTGGTGCTTTCCAATTTTTAGGTAATCCTGTAGTTTCAGTATCAAAAAAGACATAATAAGGTTTGCTTTGCATTATTCTATTTTTTAAATTTTTAATGTAATTAATTCAACCAATCAACTTGAAAGTTGCGAATCATAGTATCTTCTTTTTTTATAGTCAAAATTTGGTCATTGTAAAAAAGTGAATTTAATGTTTCAATGTTAAAAACACTATCCTCTGAAAAGACGTTAAATTTCAGATTGTTAATGTCAAAATTAGTAATTTCTAATTCATATTTTCCAAACAATCCTGTTTCTTTTTGGGATATTATAAAAGATTTACCTTCGGGTTGTAAAGTGTTTATTAACGGAGTAATAGTTGTATTATACAATTCAAATAAACTGTTGTTATTTAATATTTTATCGCTACTTATCTTAAGTATAAATTTATTCTTTTCTTTGATTTCAATTTTATTTAAAGGATTTAAAATAAAAACACTCTGAACTTTTTGATTCGATAATTCACTCCAATGACTGAATCCAAAATGATTCAAAAACTCAAAATTAACGAGTAGTGTTTCCCATGTTAAATTATTTTTGATTTTTATCTTTTCAAATTCAATAAATTGCTCGTTGGAAATTGAACATTTCCAATATCGAATACTATCACCGAATAAGTTTATAATAAAAGACATATTTTTAAAAGGTAATAACGTTTAAATATATAATATATAACAATATAGTAGGAAACTTTTTATTTTTATTGAATACTCAATTTAATTTGAGACGATTTTTTATACTTTAAATGTTATATTTTAAACAGTATACAGTAACTATCATAGTAACTTTAAAATTAAAAGTATATGGAAACCAATCTTAATTCTCGACTCAATTTATTACAAGATTTAAAATGGACACTTCAACAATCAAATGTTCTAGATAAAATGAAACAATCTTTCGTTTTAACTCAGTTTGTATTGGCGCAAATAACAAAATTAGAAGTTGAAGTTTCTTGTCGTGAAATTTCTATTGATGACTCTAAAAATTATAATCATTCTAAACGTATGTTTAGGAAAAAGTAAATTCAACTATTTTTTTATTAAACTTTTATCAAATTAAATTCAAAATATTAAAGCATAAAGTATGTCATCAAAACTTAAAATTTTATTTTTCACAGGAGCTGGTATTTCAGCAGAAAGTGGTTTGAAAACCTTTCGTGATGCAAAAGATGGTTTATGGAACAATTATGAAATCGAAGATGTATGCACACCTGAAGGATGGCGTAAAAATCCAGTACTAGTATTAGATTTTTACAACCAAAGAAGAAAACAGTGCCTGGAAGCTTTACCCAACAAAGCCCATCAAATAATTGCTGAACTTGAATCGAAATACAATGTGACTGTAGTTACTCAAAATGTAGATAATCTTCATGAAAGAGCTGGCTCAACAAATATTATTCATTTGCACGGTGAATTAATGAAATCTAGATCTACAAAGGACGAGACTTTAATTTATCCAATCATTGATGATATTAAGTTAGGGGATGTTTGCGAAAAAGAAAGTCAACTTCGCCCTCATATTGTTTGGTTTGGAGAACAATTAGAAGATAAAAATATCAATCAAGCTGTAAAAGCGGCTATGGAGTGTAATTTATGTGTTATAATTGGCTCTTCTCTTCAAGTATATCCAGCTAATCAAATTCCTTCTTATGTTCACCCAAAAAGCAAAGTTGTTGTAATTGATCCCTTAGATTTAGAGGTCGATTTAGACGAAGACCATTCTATTCATTTTATGAAATGTTCTGCCGTTGATGGAATGGAAGAGATTCATAGGGTGTTGAAAGAGATGGAGATTTAGAGTGAGCTTATAGTTAAAGTTGAGTTTGTGTGTGAGAAATTAATTCTTAAAACATAAATAGATTACGTTCACGTATCCTTTCTTTGTGGTTCAATAAGCAATTATTAATCTAATTTTTAAGCGTTATGTGTACTCAAAATCAACTTTTATTTTCTGATTCTACTATCAATTGGAAACATTACACACTTTTCATTCAAAAAGTTGCTCGTAAATATTTAGGTGTTAAATTTAAAGATTGGGTAGAAGATGTAGCGCAAGAAGCGTGGGTTAAAATCATCGTAAATCAAGATAAATTTAATTCAAAGGTAGGAGTATTAGAAGCTTGGTTTTATACCATTACTAAAAATATCTGCTTGGATTTAATGTCGAAAAAAGGAAATGATCCATTTAATAAAGTTGATATAAATAATTCATTATCAATTTTTTCATTCGATATTTTTCTATTCGAGATAGATGAAAATGCA
>CANCQX010000177.1 GCA_947380375.1 Flavobacteriales bacterium | reverse complement strand
AAAATTAAAATCCTCCCCATTAATTTTTAATTCTTTTAGTTTTTTTTTTGATTTTATGTCCCATACAATGAAATTATTGTTTATCTTTTCGAATGATAAAATATATTTTTCATTTTCACTAATTACTAACTTTAATGGGTCATACATATTAGATCCTAATTCTACTTGATGAAAAGTAGGAATTATCATTTTTAAACTATCAAACGATGATTGACCGTAATTTACATTTGCAAAAAATAACAAAGAAAAAAGTAATGCAAATTTTATCATACACTTAATTTAAAAAATTCTACCTCACCAAAACAAACCCAGCCCACTTCTCAGGATCTGTAGGATACTTATAACGCATTTCCTTTTGTGCCTTTTCAAAGGAAATAATAGGGTTTAGTGTTTTCGTTAAATCAGAGTAAAATAAGCTCATTAGCTCCATGGTTTCTTTATCTGGCACAGACCAAAGCGAGACAATCATCTGCTCCACACCTGCCAATTTAAAACCTCTTTTTAAACCGAAAGTACCTTCAGAACCTTCAATTTTACCGAGACCTGTTTCACAAGCTGAAAGTACAACGAGTTTCGTTTTACGGAGATTGAGTTGTGATACTTCTAAAGCTGTAAGTATTCCATTTTGTTCTGCACCCAATTTTGATAATGTATCACTTCCAGTCCATGCCCAATTACCCCCCGCTAGTATCAATCCACTTCGAACCATTGGATTCGTGCTGTATCTATAACTGTATTGTAATGAATTTTTATTAATGGTTGTGTAATTAAAATTATACTCTGAAAAAGCATATCCATGAGTTGCTATATGTAAAATATCTTTCGCCTCTTTTCCTTCAAGTTTAATGATATTATCTTCTGTAGCTGAGTTGTTTTCATATAAATTTGAAATCCAATTATTTGTTGAAATACTTTGAGCTATTTGTTCAGTTTCAAGTTTAGTACCTTCTAAATATTTTAATTTCCCATTACTAGATACACTGCTTCTGTCTGAATTTCTACTTTTCTTTTGCTTTTTAGGAGATGAATTTTCTCCAGGTAGATAATCATAGTTTACACCACCAATCATTGCTATGGTTTTATGAATAGGTTCTTTAGCATTTTGCTTCAAGTTCATAGCTAAATAACGAGTTGAAGTAAGTTGATGTAGTTCGAAACGATCCATTAAGTATTCAGCATTTTGTTCTGTATTTATATGTTTAGTGGAAACAATTTTCCCACTTCTTTTTTCTGACTTAACTTCAGCAATTTCATCTCCTTTTATTTTTGGAGCATAAATTGCGTGAAATGGAATGTTATAAAGTTCTCCAGATGGAGAGTAATAAATCGTTTTTACCTCCTTAAGTGCAATTTCCATTGGTTGCCAAATAAGAGGATAGTAAGCGCTAAAACCTAATTTAGGTTGAATGTTTTCAAGATCTTTTTCTTTACATAATTTAACTAATTGCGGATATCTATGCTCTTTTAGAATAATTAAAGCATTATAATAATACAAAGAATCATCTTCGTTTTTGAAACGAACGAATTCAATAGCAGCTTCGCCTTTTTCTAGGTTTTGTTGCACTTGCTCCCAGGTAATACTCAGATTTTTCTTTTGTTGAGCATATTCTGGCCAACTCATGGTAAGGCGTTTATCCAAAGAATCGGCTTCATAGCGTAGCTTATCCAAACGGTCTTTTTCTGTGGATTCTTCAGATTCTATTTTAGCCATCAATTTTCTACGATATGACAATTCTTCTCTTAATTCATCTACTTCCCGGTAATAATTTTCACTAGAAATCTTTGTCTCTAGCATTTTACTCTTTGTAAGTAACACAGAATTGTAATTCAAACCCACTGCTTCTGAAACTTTTTGGTAACTTTGGTTAGCAAACCAGGATAAATTATCATAAAAAACACTTTCTTTTTTCCAATAGGCTTCTTTTTGATTGTCGTTTAACCATTCGAAATTTATAATGATTTTCTCTGATTCTTTTAGAAAGTTGGTTTTTAAAATATCAAGCGCCACTATTTCACGATCGGTTTTGGTTAGCAATTGAGCATACTCATTGTTTGCAGAAACATAAGAAGGATGATTCTCACCAAGTGCTTTCTTTGAAATTTCTAAAGACTGCTTTAAGAGCAGTTCAGCGGCCTTATAATCTCTCATTTCTTTATATAATGTACCAAGTATGTAAAGTGACGAAGCATAATCGGTATGATTCTCACCAAGGGCTCTTTTTCTGATTTCTAAAGACTGCTTTAATAGCGGTTCAGCTGCTTTATAATCCCCCATTTCTTTATATAAAAGACCAAGGTTGTTTAGAACCCTAGCATAATCTGGATGATTCTCACCAATTACCTTCTTTTTGATTTCTAAAGCTTGCTTGTAAAGCTGTTCAGCTACTTTATAATCTCCCATTTCTTTATACAAAATACCAATGTTAATTAGAGACGAAGCATATTCTGTATGATTCTCACCAAGTGCTTTCTTTTTGATTTCTAAAGCTTGCTTGTAAAGTAGTTCAGCATCCTTATAGTCCCCCATTATTTTATACAATACACCAAGGTTATTTAGAGACGAAGCATATTCTGTATGATTCTCACCAAGCGCTTTTTTTCTGATTTCTAAAGCCTGCTTATAAAGACGTTCAGCTGCTTTATAATCCCCCATTTCTTTATATAATATTCCAAGATTGTTAAGCGTTTTTGAATAATCAATGTTTGATTCTCCTAATATATTTTTTCTTATGATTAGAGCTTCTAAATATAGTTTTTCAGCTTCTTTATAATTACCAGTTGCCCGATTTAAATTCCCTAGATTATTAATTGTTGAAGCGTATGAAGCGTGATTTAGCCTATTTTGATTTTTTAGAAAAAAAATTGATTTATTGAAATATAAAAGCGCTGAATCTAATTGTTGATTATAATAAAAACTGTTTGCAATAAAACGATAACTCTCAGCATACCGTAAACTTGTATCACTTTCATTTTTAAGAGCCCAATTATTCATTTGCTTGGCGAGCAGGGTAGCACTATCTTGCTTTTCCTCAAGTCGAAGGTGTTCAAATTTGAGATTAAGTTGATCGTAAGTAAGTTCTTGGGAAAACAAGTTACCCACGAAAAAAATTAGACATATAAATACGAAACGATTCATTTTAGAATTAGCTTATTTTTAAAAAAAAATGTTAAATTTTATGACTATTTAGTCAATTATTATTCTTTAAAATAAACTTTTTCAGAGGCATAAAACTCTTTAATCAAAATTTGCTTCATCTCATTAGAGTAATCGGTTTCTTCATCTAAATATTTTTTAAAATCATTTATTTTTTTGGAAAAATCTTTTTTAAAAATAGCAGCTTTGATAATGAAAATGTTGTTATAGGTTATTTTTTCAGTAGATGATTTGATTGTTCCTTTCCAAGAATAAACACCCATTGGGAGATTGGAAAGTATAATTTTGTTTTTTAATGGTTTTTCATCGTAATAGACTTTATTTTCACTTTCATTTTTAACAATAAAATTAGATTCAACCTTTGTTGTTTCATTACCAAACTCTAGTTCAATAGTGTCGGATAAGAAAGTTAAACTATCTTCTGGGGCATAGAAATCAGCTTCTCTATCAAAACCACGACTTACAGCTCCAATGTTTTTACTTGTATGTTGCATGGAATTTTTAAGAACAGATTCAAATACTCCAGGGGGTGTTTTTTTATATGGTTTAGATGAAGTTTTTATACTTGCGATTTCCTTAAAGGTATATGGTTTGTCTCTTTTAGGAATTTCAACATAAGTATTATCTCTTTGAGCAATTACAAATGCCTTATCAGGTATAATTAACAAATCTTTACTTTCAAGTTTGAATATGGAAGTCGTATCAGATAATTTAACATTATTTTTAGAAATGTTGCCTTTCTTTACTTTTATAAATATTGTCTGACTATATATATTAGATGTACTAAATAAAAAAAACGCTACAACTAATTTTAATAAAAC
>CANCQX010000176.1 GCA_947380375.1 Flavobacteriales bacterium | reverse complement strand
AAAGAACTTTCAATCGTATCACCTTGTGAACTTGTTAAAACATAGTCAGCTTTAACATCATCTGATGAAGTTGGGAAACCGCCTGTTCCTTCTTGAATAGTTTGAATGATTAAACCATTTGGTAAAACTTCTACATTCGGAAGTTTTTTAGCTTTTTCCATCATTTTAGAACCATTCTTTCTATTTAAATCGATAACGAAATCGTTTACAATTTTAGATCGAAGTTGCATATCTAACAAAGTGTCTTTTTTAGCTAATGCATGTTGAAATCCAATTTTAGCTAATTTTAAATCGATTTTATCAAGTGCACCTTTTTTCTTCCAACCTTCTGTAAAAACAGATCCAACAGTTTTACCAATACAAATACAACCTGCTTTCAAATAATTAGTATCGAAATCTTGACCATAAGGTCCGTATAACTTCTTAATTGATTCTTGACAAGCTTTATCGAATGCTTCGGGAGATGACATACCTTCACCAAAACCTTCTACAATCATTTCAAAATTTAATTTTGCCAAATTAGGATCACCCGATTCAGTTATCATTTTAGCATGCTCAGCACCTAAAGCGTATGATAATTTATCTTTGAAAGAATCTAATTTAACAACTTCTTCTGCTGGTTTATCAGCTCCACATGCCATTAAAAATGACATTGGTAATGCGAAATAAAGTATTCTTTTCATTCTTAAAGAACTTCTAATAATTCAACATCGAAAATCAAAGCCATAAATGGTTTAATCGCTCCACTAGGATGTGGATGAGCACCATATGCTAAATTTTGAGGAATATATAAACGGTATTTTGAACCTGCATTCATCAACTGTAAAGCTTCCGTCCATCCTGGTATTACTTGATGTACACCAAAAGTTGCAGGCTCTCCGCGATTTACTGAACTATCAAAAACAGTTCCATCTATTAAAGTTCCATGGTAATGTACTTTTACATTATCTTGACCTGATGGTTTATTTCCTGAACCTTCAGAAATCACCTCATATTGAAGTCCACTTTCTGTAGTTTTAATTTCAGCTTTAAGTTTATTAGCTGCTAAAAAAGCTTCACCTTCCTCTTTTACAGCTCCAAATTTAGCTTCACCTATTCCATTCAAATAAGTTTGAATGATATCATTTGCTTCATTAGGAGAATATTGAGCTTGAACTCCTGAAAAAATATCTTTAATTGCTTCTGCTAAAATTTCTGGTGAAATACCATTTAAATCTTGTTGCAACAAACTATCTGCAATACTCATCCCTACGCAGTAACTTACCGCTTTAATTTCTTCTGTCATTTTTAATGTATTTTTTTCGCAAAGATAATTGAAATAAATTATTAGACATTAACCATTACTCATTAGTTTTGTAATTGTCTAATTACTAAAAACTAGTAACTAAAAACTTTGCAAAAAACAAAATCTACATATCGAACAATACAAACTCAATCTGAAGGTCTCTTCAAAGAAAAGGGATCAAAGTTTATAGGATATGCAGTAGCTTGTTATTCGGAAGAAGAAGCTAAACAGTTTTTAGAGAGTTGGAAAAAACAAAACCATCAAGCCCGTCATGTTTGTTATGCATATCGTTTTGGTGTAAACCAAGATATTTATAGAGCTAATGATGATGGTGAACCTAATAATTCGGCAGGAATTCCAATATTAGGACAAATACAATCTTTCGATCTAAGTAATGTTTTAATTGGAGTTGTTCGCTACTTTGGTGGAACTAAATTAGGGGTCGGGGGTTTAATACAAGCCTATAAAACAGCAGCTAAGGAAGCAATAGAATCAGGGGAAATAATTGAAAAAGAAGTATTTGAATGGGTTAAATTGCATTTTGATTATTCGGATATGCCTTCAACTATGAGTTTTATTAAACAATTTAATTTATTTATAAAAACACAAAATTTTGAAATAAACTGTGAATTAATAATTTCTCTACCGCTTGAAAAAAAAGAAATTCTGAAGAAAGAGTTGTTAAATTTACAATCTATGGAATTATCAATAGTAGGAATATATTGAAAAATATAAAAATTAAAAAATAGAAATGAAATTACTGAAGGAATTAGTTGAAATAAGAGGAGCATCAGGTGATGAATCTAGAGTTCGTGATTTTGTAATAGATTACATTAATAAGAATGAAAATAAGTGGCTCGTTAAACCTCAACTATTTTATGGTGATAATTTTCAGGATGCATTAATTTTAGTTTTTGGCCAACCGAGAACTGCTATTTTTGCTCACATGGACAGCATTGGGTTTACGGTTGGTTACGATAAAAATCTAATTAAAATTGGAGGCCCAAGAACAATCGATGGAATTCAGTTAGTAGGTTCTGATAGTTTGGGAGAAATTGAAACCGAATTAATGGTTATTGAAGATAGAGATGGATCAGTAGATCTTCAATATGTTTTTGAACGAGAAATTGATCGAGGAACAATCCTAACTTTCAAACCAAATTTCAGAGAAACCGATGACTTCATTCAATCTCCATATTTAGACAATCGATTAGGAATGTGGAATGCGCTTAAAGTTGCAGAAACACTTGAAAATGGAGCAATCGTATTTTCAACCTATGAAGAACATGGAGGAAATTCTGTTGGATTTTGCGGGAAATTCCTCTACGAAAATTATGGTTTAAGAAAAGCATTAATTTCTGATATCACTTGGGTTACAGATGGAGTTCCTCATAAAAAAGGTGTTGCAATTTCTATGAGAGATAGTAGCGTTCCAAGACGTTCTTTTTTAAATCAAATAATTGAATTAGCGAAAAATTCAGGGATTAATTATCAATTGGAGGTAGAATCTGCGGGTGGTAGCGATGGTAGTACACTCCAAAAATCTGACCTTCCATTTGATTGGTGTTTTATTGGTGCAGCTGAAGATAACGTTCATTCCCCAGATGAAATTGTTGCAAAATTCGACATCATGTGTATGGTTGAATTATATAAATATTTAATGCAGAATTTATAATGAATAAAACGGATAATAATGTTTGTCAAATTTATAAATATGATAATGATTTCTTTTTACTAAATAAAAACACTCCTGAATATTTCGCGAAAGAATTTGTCTCCTCTGAAATACATAAAGACAAAGTTGTTTGGCTAAATTTTCATTCAACAAAAGAACAAAATGAAATTGAAAAACTTTGTGAATCTTTACAAGTAGATAAATTATCAGTTGAAGATATTTTCAAAGAAAAACACCGACCAAAATTAGAAGAATATTCAAACTATTTATTTTTTTCCGTTCGTTCTGCTCTTCCTGATGAAAAGAATATTTTTATTTTAGAACAAGAGCAAATAAGCTTTATTTTAGGTGAACATTATCTAATTTCCTTTCAAGAAAAAAGTTCGGATCACTTTACTGAAGTAAGAGAAAGAATTGAAAAGAAAAGGGGTAAAATTAGAATTAAAGGTCCTGATTTTTTGTTATTCAGAATGCTTGAAGCTATAATTGATAATTATTATGAAGTTTTAGAACAAATTACCGATACTATTTCAGAATTAGAAGTTAGAATTTTACATAACTCAACAAGTGAAACGTTAAAATTAATTGAATTACAAAAAAGAAAATTAGGTGAACTTAGAAAGATTGTTATTCCTTTAAAAGAAGCAACTTCCCAATTAGAAAAATCACACTCTTCACTAATCAAGAAAGAAAATCATTATTATTTTACGGATCTGCGAGAAAATTGTTTAGCTGTTTTGGAAGAAATTGATAGTAATAAACAAATTTTAGATGGGATGACGAATTTATACTATGCAATCCAAGGTCAAAAAATGAATGAAATAATGAAACTTCTTACAATAGTATCTACTATTTTCATTCCATTGACTTTTATTGTTGGAGTATATGGTATGAATTTTAAATATATGCCAGAATTAGATTATAGGTATGGCTATTTTATTACTTTATTTGCAATGATTACTTTGATTATTTCGCTAATCTTTTACTTTAGAAAAAATAAGCGGCTGTAAATAAAAAAAATATTGCTTAACATGA
>CANCQX010000175.1 GCA_947380375.1 Flavobacteriales bacterium | reverse complement strand
AACTTTCAGATGAATAGAGACGCAGAAATAAAATTAAAGCAGTGGAAAGATTCGAAAAATCGAAAACCATTGTTGATTTATGGAGCACGTCAGGTTGGAAAAACGTGGTTGATGAAGACTTTTGGGAGAACAGAATTCTCGACTTGCATTTATATTAATTTCGAAAAAGAAATTCAATTAAGAGGAATTTTTGAAACCGATTATGATCCAAAACGAATTATTAAATTAATTGAAATTCACGCCAATCAAAAAATTGAATTTGGAAAAACACTTTTAATTTTAGATGAAATTCAAGAAGCAAAAGGAGGTTTAACAGCCTTAAAATATTTCAATGAGGAATTATCTGAATTACATTTGATTGGTGCAGGTTCATTATTAGGAATTGCATTAAAGCAACAAACATCATTTCCTGTTGGACAAGTTGAATTTTTAAACCTTTACCCATTAAATTTTGGAGAGTTTTTAAAGGCTACAGGAAATTTGAATTTATTAGAGCTTCTGCAAGAAAAGGATTGGCCTTTAATAGAAACTTTTAAAACAAAATTTATTCATCTATTAAAGCAATATTATTATGTTGGCGGAATGCCTGAAGTGGTTCAAAGTTTTACCGAAGATGAAGATTATCAAAAAGTAAGAATAATTCAGCAAAATATATTGACATCCTACGAACAGGACTTTTCTAAACACGCACCTTCAGAAATAATCCCCAGAATAAGAATGATTTGGAATTCTGTTATAAGTCAATTGGCAAAAGAAAATAAAAAATTTGTTTATGGCTTGATAAAAGAAGGGGCAAGAGCAAAAGACTTTGAATTAGCATTATCGTGGTTAGAAGATTATGGTTTAATTTATAAAATTCAACGAACAAAGAAAAGCAATGTTCCTTTAGCCGCTTATAGCGATTTAGGTGTTTTTAAATTATATGTAATTGATATAGGCCTATTAGGAGCATTAGGGAATTTAAATCCGAAGGTTTTATTAGAAAATGAAACCCTTTTCAATGAATTTAAGGGAGCTTTGACAGAACAATATGTATTACAAGAATTAATTCAAACCAAAAAAAATCAAATTCACTATTGGTCAAATGATTCAGGTTCTGCCGAAATAGATTTTATCTTTGAAAATGAAAGTAAGATTATTCCTTTAGAAGTAAAAGCAGGTGAAAATTTGCAAGCAAAATCGTTGAAGACATTTTCTATTAAACATCCAGATATTCATTGTTTTCGAACATCGCTTTCTGATTTTAGAAAAGAAACTTGGTTGACAAATATTCCTTTGTATAGTGTTGGAATTTCAACCATTTTTGAAGATTAATTATGGATCTTTTCTCCGACGAAACAACAAATCTTTTATCAAAAGATGGAACTGTAAATTATTTCGGTCAAATTTTTTCATCAGTAGTATCTAAAAAATATTTTGAGGCCTTATTGGAAACAATAGAATGGAAAAATGATGAAATTGTTCTATTTGGAAAGAAGATTATCACGAAACGAAAAGTAGCTTGGTATGGTGAATTGGGAGTTGAGTACGCCTATTCAAACACTTCCAAAAAAGCACTTGCTTGGACAAATGAACTAGTAGAAATTAAATCAATTGTAGAAGAAAAAACAGGTGAATCATACAATTCTTGCTTATTAAACTTATACCATACAGGAGAAGAAGGAATGGGTTGGCATTCGGATAATGAGAAAGAACTAAAGAAAAATGGTGCAATTGCCTCTGTAAGTTTTGGGTCAGAACGAAAATTTTCATTCAAACATAAGCAAGACAAAACAACACTTTCAATTTTATTAGAAAACGGTAGTTTATTGGTAATGAAAGATGAAATTCAATCGTTTTGGAACCATAAATTAAGTGTTTCTAAACTGATACAATCTCCTCGGATAAATCTAACTTTTAGGATAATTGTTTAGTTTTAATAAAAATAGGTGTATTTTAAAAAATGATTACTTTTGCGATGAAATAATTCAACTATTTCTAAATTCAGATATATTTTCAATGTCTATAAATACAGATTTTCTTGTTAAGTCTTTTCATCTTCCAATCGATGCGGAAGTACTGATTACTCTTGATGCTCCTTTTGATTGGTCGAGTACTTCAGAAGTGATTTTGAAGTTGGAAAAACGAATAGGCGAATTAGAAATATCTACTAAAGGAAAAAAATACATTGCAAAAATTATCACAGAAAGCATTGATAATGTTTGTCGGCACGTTCTTAAAAAGAAAGAATTAAATCAATTATCTAGTTTTATTTGTGCCCTTTTTGAGGATAAATTGTATATTTCAACCAGAAATTTAATAGACAAAGAAGCAGAAATCCATTTAATTGAGATAATAGATACGTTAAATTCTTTGAGTAAGGAAGATTTAGATCAACGTTTTCGTAATCAATTAAAACACGGTCATTTGGACAATGAAGGAAATGCAGGATTAGGACTATTGGAAATTACACGAAAAGGAAATGAAAAGATTAAATATCATTTTGAAAAACACACGGATGATCTTTCTTTTTTCACATTGTTTATAACGGTTAATACTTCAAAATTTAAATAAAAACATTTATGGAAAAATTAGTACATACAAGAACTGAAATGACTCCAGCTATTGTTTTGGATAAATCAGAAGCTATTTTTACAATCAAAGGAAGTTCAAGACCTGAAAATCCTTTTGAATATTATAAGCCTGTTTTTGAATGGTTTAAGGAGTATTTTTTACAACCAAATGAAAAAACAATACTTGAATTACAATTTGATTATTTTAATACCTCGACAAGTAAAATTTTACTCGACTTATTCGAATTATTTGAAAATCATTCTAATAATGGAATTGATGTACATATACAATGGTACTATGAAAACGATGATGAAGAAATGATGGAAGCAGGTGAAGAATTACTGAATTTGGTTGAAATTTCTTACGAAGTTATAGAAGTTGAAATCTAACCGTTATTTTTTTAAATCATTATCTCTAAACGCAGACGGAATTAAATCAGGAATTATTTTCAATAAAAGAGGAAGTAAAAGTGCTCCACCGGGCAACATAAATATCGCTAAAGAAGGCATTGATTTTACGATGTCTAAAAATTGAGTTTTAACTAGTTCTTTTTCTTCTTTAGTCAATTCCTTGACAGCTGATTTTTTAATCAAGAAGACTAATTCTTTGCTTTGTTTTAATTCTGTGGCTAATTTATCTTTGTTTCTTCCAAGAATTTTAATCCATCTTTTGGATAGACTTGAAAACATTTTTTCATAAGAAGAAGTCGACTTTAAGAAAGAAACTTTGTTATTATTGTTTAACACAAAATTACCTACAATAACTCTTGTTTCCTCTAATTCTAATCTAGGAATCTCTAGAAATTCGCATAATTCATCTAAAAATTCCTTTTCCTCAGATACAGATTGTAGATTAGCTAATATAGTTAATGCTGAAACATCTAATAGAAATCGTTTAAACAGCCAATTTTTTTGTGTTGAAGAAGAAAAATCGTTAAAAGAAGCTCCTACTTTAAATTGTTTTAAAGCAGTTTCTCTTTGAGCATCTGGTAAATTTGCAGAAGCTAAAAAGATTTGAAACATTGCTTTTTCTTGTTCACCAACATGTCCATCTGAAAAAGCTGCGATCGAAATAGCTGTTAAAGCATTCATTGCTAAATCATTGTAGTTGGATAACGCTCCTCTTTTGTTGCCTTTTAAATTATCATTGAATAGAATAACATCTAAATAAACAAAAACATTACTTAAATAATTCAACCACAAACGGTTTTCTAATAGATTCATTTTTATATCTAACCGCTGACTTAAAATGTTTTCTAATTTTTCTTCTTTTGATTCTTTAAGAAAAAAAGTGAAGATTTTAGTAATCGAATATGAATTGTGTTTACCGTAGAATTCAAGCAACGATTTAATGAAATCCTGTTTAAGCGTTAATGAATTTCCATTTTTTAAAAGATAAATAAATAGGTGTGATTCAAAAAGTAATAATTTCAATTTTTCTTCAATAGTCCATTTTGA
>CANCQX010000174.1 GCA_947380375.1 Flavobacteriales bacterium | reverse complement strand
AATGCATCAAATTTTGAGATTAGAGTAGCAAATATGGTAGTTGTTGAATTAGATGCTAAAACAGAATTAGTTGATTTTGATTTAATACAAAAAAGAAAAACTTCAGTTCTTTTACCTCAGGGTGCTGGAATGTGGAGTACAGCTTATTTAGGTTATTACATCAATTCTACAGGTGGTTTTGATTATAGTTTTACTTCTAAAAATAAAGAAAAAGATCAATATACAGTAGTATATACTGATTATAATAGAAAAGAAGAAGGGTCTAAATCAAAAGCTGATTGTATGCTAGGTGTAGTTAGTTTTGATAAAGGTAAAAAAACAAATAACCGTGTTCCGGTAAATTCTGAAGCTAAAACATGGTGGATAGAAGCTGCAAAACCTGGATATGTTGCAATTGGAGAATATTTCCAAAAAGATAAAAAATTGAGCTATAGATTAGAGCCATTAAAATATTAAATAGTACAATTTTAAACTGAATAATCCCTCTCAAAAATTCTTCTTGAGAGGGATTTTTTATTTAAGATTAGAAAAATATCAAGTTAAATATCAAAAATACTTTAATCGATTTTTAATTATCAACTCTAACTTCTCTATATTTGCAAAATGAAAGGATGATTTCTCTCCATAATGAATGAGGAAAGGATGCACACTGTCCGTGATAAGTGGTATTTAACATTCAAAATTAATTACAATGAATTCAACAATGGAACAACTAACTTCACAAGATCTTATTCAATTAGAAGATAAACATGGTGCTCACAATTACCACCCACTTCCTGTAGTTTTAGCAAAAGGTGAAGGGGTATATGTATGGGATGTTGAAGGAAAAAAATATTTCGACTTTTTATCAGCCTATTCAGCAGTTAATCAAGGGCATTGTCATCCGAAAATTATCGGTGCGATGATAGAACAAGCACAAACATTAACGTTAACATCGAGAGCATTTTATAACGATACATTAGGTGTTTACGAAAAATTTGTAACGGAGTACTTTGGGTTTGATAAAGTATTACCAATGAATACTGGGGCTGAGGCCGTGGAAACAGCAATTAAAATCGCTCGTAAATGGGGATATGAAGTAAAAGGTGTTCCTGAAAATGATGCTGTAATTGTTGTGTGTGAAGGTAATTTTCACGGTAGAACAACCACTATCGTTTCTTTTTCAAATGATCTAGATGCACGTAAAAATTTCGGACCTTTTACACCTGGTTTTGTATCTATTCCTTATGATGATGTAAATGCATTGGAATTTGCACTTCAAAATAAAAATGTAATTGGTTTCTTAGTTGAGCCAATTCAAGGAGAAGCGGGTGTTTATGTGCCTTCTGAAGGTTTTTTATCGAAAGCAAAAGCAATCTGTGAGAAAAACAACGTGTTATTTATTGCTGATGAAGTTCAAACTGGTATTGCTCGAACTGGAAGTCTATTAGCAGTTTGTGGTAATTGTAACTGCGAAAATGCTTGCGAAAAACAAGTGGCTACTTATACTAAACCAAATATTTTAGTACTTGGAAAAGCTCTTTCAGGTGGAGTTTATCCTGTTTCAGCTGTTCTTACAGATGATGCTATAATGAAAGTGATTAAACCTGGTCAGCATGGTTCTACATTTGGAGGAAATCCTATAGCTGCTAAAGTTGCTGTAGCTGCTTTAGAAGTTGTCAATGAAGAGAATTTAATTCAAAATGCACGTAAGCTTGGACATATTTTCAGAAAAGAAATGCAAAGAATTATTGATGGCTCTGATTTAGTTACTAAAGTTAGAGGGAAAGGATTGTTAAATGCAATTATCATTAATGATACTGAAGAAAGTTCTACAGCTTGGGATTTATGTGTTGCTCTGAAAGAAAATGGACTTTTAGCAAAGCCTACGCACGGAAATATTATTCGTTTTGCACCACCTTTAGTAATGAATGAAGAACAATTGATGGAATGTGTTTCAATAATTGAAAAAACAATCAACGAATTCAAAAAATAAAGGAAATGTCTATAAATCCATTTTTCATTGTTCAACTGCAAAATTAAAATCCTCATTTACAATTGTAAACTCCGGTATTAATTTTTTGTTTGCCTTGAAAATTTGAATTTTTAGAAGATCCCTAGAATTAATGATTTTTTAAAAGGCTTTCTGATTTCAGGAAGCCTTTTTTCTTAATCTCAATCTCAATCTCAACCTTACCTTAACCTCAATCTCACCCCCTAAAAACCCAAGGTAAAATTTCAGGAATTTGATCCAAAGATTTAATCTGATAATCGCTACAATGCTTTCTGTATTTTTTGTGAGGGTCAAATAATATAGTATGCATTCCGGCATTTGCTCCACCAACAATATCTACTCGTAAGTCATCTCCAATCATTACACTTTTAGAAGGTATAGCATTTGCTTTTTGCATTGCATAATGAAAAACTTCTGGAGCAGGTTTATTTTTACCAACTTCTTCTGAACATACAACTACATCAAAAAATGGTTCAAATCCACAGTTTTTTAATTTCCGAAATTGGACTTCTTTAAACCCATTGGTGATTATATGCATATTAAAACCCTCTTTTTTTAAGGATGTTAAAGTTTCAATTGTATTAGGGAAAACGTGTGTTTGATTAGGTGAAATTTCAATGTAACCTTCGTTCAATTTTAAATTTAAAGTTTCGTCTACAATCCCAAATTTATGAAGTGTTTTTTCAAATCGAGTTGTTCGAAGTTGATCTTTTGAAAGTTTCCCTTTTCCGTATAAAACCCACAAATCATTATTCACATTTTTATACTTATTGTAGAAGTCATAAAAATTTGGAATTTTTTCTTTTAAACCTAAATCTTCATATAATATTCGTAAAGCTTGCTGTGAATTTTTTTCAAAATCCCAAAGTGTTCTATCTAAATCAAAAAAAAGATGGGAGGAAGTATTCATTCTTATAAGAAGTCAGCGATGAAATAGGTAATTCCACAAGTAAGAAGTCCATTAACAAATAATCCTAAAATAATAATAGGGAAAGTTCTTCTCTCTTTTCCGTAAAATTTAGCTGTAACTATACTACCAATCGGAACCGATAAAAATAGAGGTGCATACATCGCAATTCCGAAAATTCCAAAACGCATTTTCATCCTTACAACAAATTTATTCATTGTAGTAAATTTATTTTTATGGGGAATTATTAACCCTTTATCAAATGCTTCTTGTCTTAATTTAGTTCTTTTAATATGGGCTTTTTTCATAAAATATTCGCTCATAAAATAAAAAATACTAGCACTAATAAATGCACCCGAGACGCAAGAAAAATAAGTTTCAAAAAATGTAAGTCCTGCAGCTGGACCTCCAAAAGGGGTGAATAAAAATTTCACCATTGATAATAAAAAAAAGACACTATATTTTCCGAGTCCCATATTAGTTTTAAATTCCTATTAACATTTTATACCAAAAGCTAAATCTCCCGCATCTCCTAAACCTGGAACTATATATGATTGAGCTGTAAGTTCTTCATCAATTGCTCCAACCCATATTTCTGTATTTTCCGGCAAATGTTTTTTTACATATTCCAAAGCATCTTGCGAAGCAATTGCTGAAATGATATAAATTTTAGAAGGTCGTCCTTGTTTTAATAATGCTTTATAAACAGTTACCATTGAGGCTCCAGTTGCAAGCATTGGGTCACTAATAATAACAATTCTATTTGTTAAATCTGGTGAAGCTAAATATTCAACGTGAATTTCAAAATCTTCTGCAGTTGTATGTTTTCTATATGCCGAAATAAAAGCACTTTCTGCTTTGTCAAAATAGTTTAACAATCCTTGATGCATTCCCAAACCTGCTCTTAAAATTGTTGCTAAAACAGGTTCGTTTTTAAGCACGTTCACTTCAGCTTGACCTAAAGGAGTTGTAAAAGATACAGCTTCGTATTCCATTTTTTTAGAAATTTCATACCCTATAACTTCTGCAATTCTTTCCAAGTTTCTTCTAAATCTCATAGAGTCTTTCTGAATAGAAACACATCTGATTTCAGATAAAAAGTTTCCTAAAATTGAATTTGAATTTGATAGATTGTGAATCATAATTTTAAGTTTTTT
>CANCQX010000173.1 GCA_947380375.1 Flavobacteriales bacterium | reverse complement strand
TCACATAAGGATAAAAGTAATATTAAATTGACTTATTTAACAATACTTAATGTTAGAAGAAGTGATAAAACAAAAAAATAAACCACTAATTGAAATTGCTGAAAATAGAGATATTGGACAAAAAGCAGGCTAATAATTAGCATTAATATCTTTAATCTATAATCCTTCATAAATTGGAATGGGAAGTGAAAGCAGATTACTCTCAATCTGATTAGTTTAATCACCAACTTATTTCCATGAAATAAAATTAATTTATTTTAAATTATAATTAACTCATTATATGGTTTTAACTGTGTTGTTTAGCTTTAATTTAATTTAATTTTCCATTATTTTTTATTTTAATGTTATAATCTAAAACCTTAATCGTTATTGATATTATATAAGGAGAAAAAGTAATTGTATCGATTACTTCTATTTAATATTTAATTACGAATAATGATGGATAAATCAATATCAGAATCGATTGAAAAATTACTTGGTAATAAGGATTTAGATGAGCAAAGTTGCTTGATTGAAATTCAAAAGGTGATTACTGAAAATTTATTAGCAAAAGTCAAAATAGATGATTCAAAGTTATTGAAAGATATTTTCAAACATAATCTTGAAATAATTGAAAATAATGCTCAAATAGACAATCAAATAAGTTCGGGCTATGAAAATTTAGATGGCTTAATTTCCGGATTTGGACTAGGTGAATTGATTGTGTTTGGTGGACGACCCGCAATGGGTAAAACAACCTTGTTTCTAAACTTAGCACTTCGTATTTCAATAAATAATCCTGTTTTATTTTTCTCATTTGACTTATCTGAAAGTGCTTTAACTTCAAGGGCAATCTCTAATTTAACTTCTATTACTTCTGATAAAATCAGAAAGAATCAATTACATAAAAAGGATTTATTGAAGTTGAAACAAGCTGAAGAAAAAATCAATCATTATCAACTTTATATAAATGAGAGTTGTTCAAATTCAATTAATGATTTCAGGATTCATTGTGAAAAAATGATAAATGAAAAAGGAATTAAAGTTGTTTTTCTAGATTATATTCAATTAATGTCGGTATCAAAGTTTGGTAATCGTAGAGAACTAGAAATAAGTTATATCAGTCGCGAATTAAAACGAATTGCGAAAGAGTTAAAAGTTTGTTTAATAGCTTCTAGTCAATTAAGTAGAGCTGTTGAGATGCGTGGAGGTGATCGTCGCCCAATACTTTCGGATTTAAGAGAAAGTGGAGCAATTGAACAAGATGCTGATAAAGTGATATTTATTTATCGTCCAGAGTATTATGGTTTTCACCAAGACGAAGATGGTAATTCGAATAAAAATAGAATGCAGTTATTGGTAGAGAAAAACCGAACTGGTGCTTTAGGGATTATTGATTTAGAGTGTAATTTGGCTACTTCATTTATTTCTGATTATGTGGATGAGAAATCTCCTTCAAACGTAATTGAGGGGTTTAAATTTACTGATGACCGTTTAGATGAATTAGATGATAGTCCATTTTAACTATTTATAAGATGAATCGTTGCGATAAAAATTATGAGTCGAATTCCACGACTTGAGGCTGTGCTCCGCAGTCCAGTAAATAGCGGAAGGTTGAGGTGGTTTTCCAGACTTCACTCCGTTCCGCTTAGGAAAATTGAGAAATATAGATAATTTGCAACGATTCATTTTTTTACTATGGATACAAAAAACAACATAATTTCTTTTGTGAAAGAAAATAAAGTAAGTCTTCTAAAAAAGCATTTTGGATCTCTTAAATTTGCTGTAATTTACAAGAAGTCTCATTCATTAAATGAAATGAAAGTAGCTCCATTTTTAGCAATCGACTCCCCTATTCATTTCGCTAACTTTTTAAAAATACCACTTAAAAATCTGGCTGAATTAATCAATCAACCTAACTATTCAAGTTATTCAATTCCTAAAAAGAAAGGTGGTAAAAGAAATATTGAAGCTCCTGGTTCAGATTTGAAATTTGTGCAAAGTCAGATTAATTTTTATTTACAGCATTATTATTTAACGCTCAAACCTAAAAATGTTCACGGATTTGTAATTAAAGATGTTACGGATGATTCAGCTTTTAATATTATTGAAAATGCACGATTACATATTCAATCGAAATATGTTTTAACAATTGATTTGAAAGATTTTTTTTCTTCGATTTCAGCTAACAGAATACTTCAATTATTTTCATCTGATCTTTTTGATTATTCAGATAATTTAGCAAAAGCTCTTACTTTTCTGTGTACTTATAAAGGTTTTTTACCGACTGGTTCTCCGGCTTCTCCTGTTATTTCGAATTTTGTTTGTTTGGAGTTAGATCAATCTTTTCTTTCTTTTTGTAATCAGAATCAGCTTACCTATTCACGTTATGCTGATGATTTAACTTTTTCTTCTGATTGTTCAATTACAGAGACTTTAATGATTCAAATTCGATCTATTATTGAAGAAAATAGATTTAAAATCAATGAGAAAAAAGTTAGAGTAAAATCATCGAATAGAAAGCAAATAGTTACAGGATTGATCGTAAATAATCAAGTGAATATCAATAGAAAAACTCTTAAATTATTGCGCGCGATTTTAAATGATTGCAAAGTAAATGGATTGGATAATGGAATCAAAAAGCATTATAAATTAAAAGATGAACCTAGTCTTGAATTGAAAGTGAAGTTTAAAAATAAGCTAAGAGGTCATATTAATTTCGTGAAGCAAGTTCGAGGAGAGGATTTTTTATTTAGAAAATTGGATGCTGATTTTAAAGATGTTTTTACAAAGATATAATCTTTTAAACTCTAACAGAATGACAAAGGAAGAAATAGAAAGTGAAATTTCAACTTTATATTCGAAAATTGAAACTTTAGTTAATTTTAAACAAAATTTAGTTGACTTTGAAAAGTATGAAGATGCCCTCAAGTAAGGGATTATTTAACTCTGATTAAGGAGAATATATTAATTTACACAATAATGCTGCAAGATGAACAATCAAATAATAGATAAAATCAGAGGTGTAATTTTTGGTCAAGCTATTGGAGACGCTTTAGGTTTAGCAACTGAATTTATGTCTAAATAAGAAGTTAAAAGCCATTATCCTAATGGAGTTAATTGTTATTCAGATTGCATTATAGACAAACACCGTTCTCGATGGGATATGGGTGATTGGACAGATGATACGGACCAAATGCTGTGTATTTTAGATAGTATTCTCGAACTTAAATCGGTAGATGAAAAACATGTTGCAAATCAATTTTTAAGTTGGTATTTAAACAATGGCTTAGGTATTGGTGTTCATACGGATAAAGTTTTCAGAATCCCTCAATATGCTTCAAATCCACTAAAAGCTGCTGAAATTGTTTGGAATATGAGTAAAAAGCAATCAGCTTCAAATGATGCAATTATGCGGACTTCCATTTTAGGTGTTTGGGATTATTTCAATGCTTTTTCGGTTAAAAATAATACAGAGATTATTGCGAAAACAACTCATTTTGATCCACGATGTGTGGGGTCTTGTGTGGTAATCACAGAAATAATAAGCCATTTAATATCATATAACTCTATAACGAATGAACGATTAATTGAACTTTCGAAAGAGTATGATGATCGTATTGAAGAATATATTCTAAAAGCTGAAAATCCATCCATTGCTTCATTGGATTTAGCAAATAAATTTGAAATGGGGTATACTTTAAAAACAATGGCTGCCGGTTTATGGGTCTTAAATCATAGTGCAGATTATTTTTCAGGTATTTCTTCCGTCATTTATGAAGGTGGAGATGCCGATACAAATGCTTCTGTGGCTGGAGCTATTCTAGGGGCTAAATTTGGTTATTCTGGCATTCATCAACATTTGATTGAATCGCTTTTACATAAAGAGGAATTAGAGGCGAAGGTAAATCAACTTGTTTTATTACTCAGGATTAGGGATTTGAAAATTCAATTTTTTGAACTAGAACTACTTAAAAGACCTACAGCAACTATATTGAAAGAGGTAGAATTGATTGAGCTATTAAAAAATGAAAATGAAATAAAGCAATCGTTACAATTAATCCGAATTGAGATTGATTTGAAAATGATTTTTATTGAAAATAGCCAGAATTATTCTTTAAAATCATTTTGGACTAGTTTATTA
>CANCQX010000172.1 GCA_947380375.1 Flavobacteriales bacterium | reverse complement strand
AGTAGTTATGCTTTTGATGATGCTGAAGATATGAGGGCATTGTTTGCAGAAGAAAAAGAGGGAAACATTTATTCTCGTTATTCTAATCCTAATGTGAAAGAATTATTGGATAAAATGTGTGCTTTAGAAAAAGCAGAAGCTGGTTGGGCTACTGCAACTGGAATGGCAGCTGTTTTTACTACTTTTGGGTCTTTATTAGCTGCTGGAGATCACATAGTTTCTTGTCGTTCCGTTTTTGGTTCAACACATCGTTTGTTAACCGAAATTTTACCAAAATGGAATATTACTTCAACCTATGTAGATTTTGATCAATATGAATTGTATGAAAGTGCGATTCAAGAAAATACAAAAATGCTTTATATCGAAACTCCTTCTAATCCTGGTTTGGATATTATTGATATAGAGAAATTATCCACGATTTGTAAAAAGAAAGGAATTTTATTTGTGGTTGATAATTGTTTTTCAACTCCAATCATTCAACGTCCGATTGAGTTTGGTGCAGATGTTATTATTCATTCAGCTACAAAATTCATTGACGGACAAGGGCGAACTTTAGGGGGGATAATTTTAGGGACAAAAGAAATTATTGACAGGGTAGAGGCTTTTGCTCGCCATACTGGTCCTGCGTTGAGTCCTTTTAATGCTTGGATTTTATCTAAATCTATTGAGTTATTGCCTTTAAGAATGGAGAAACACTCTTCCAACGCTTTAAGTGTCGCAAAGAATTTAGAAGGAAATAGTCAGGTAAAATGGGTGAAATATCCTCATTTAGAAAGTCATCCTCAATTTGAAATTGCTAAAAAGCAGATGAAATGGGGTGGAGGTATTGTTTCTTTTGAGATTCAGGGTGGATTAGAAGCAGGAAGAGCATTTTTGGATAAATTGAAGATGTTTTCTTTAACAGCTAATTTAGGCGATACAAGAAGTATTGCTACTCATCCGGCATCTACAACGCATTCTAAATTAACACCAGTACAAAGAGCTGAAGTTGGTATTTCAGACGGATTAATTCGACTTTCTATCGGTTTAGAAGCATTAGAAGATATTTGGGCTGATGTTGAGCAGGCATTGATGTAAATATTTTTAGAAAGTTCAGTTTCAGTAACGGCAAGTTTTTCTCTTGCGGCTAATCGTTCAATTAATAGAATTCGTTCTTCTAATAGTTCTTGTTTTCGGGTTTGAATTGCAAAATAGCTTTGCGCAAAAGCAATTTGAACTTTCTTCGGATCACCATTTTGAGCTATGAGATAACAAGCGTATCGAGTTAGCATAATATCAGCTAAATCTTTACTTGCTCCTTTCGGCATTGCTATCGTTTTGTTGACGTCAACAAAATGATCGGAAACCGCTTCACCAGTGGTTTCGCAACTTTCTTTGGCTTTGTTTATTGAGTTGGTGAAATTACGCCATTCGGCATATCCTAAAAGTTCTTGAAGTTCTCTTGCTAACCAAAATTCTACACCGTTTTGCTCGTATGCATATTCTTCAAATGATTTATTTAGTTTTGAAATTGTATCTTTTTCCATTGTATGTTTTGAATTTGTTTAGCTGTGAAAGGTTTTTAATTTAAATGTTAAATCAAATATAACTCATTTTTAATTAGAAAAAGGGATTAATAATAAAAAAAAAGGTCACTTAATGCATTTTAAACTTACGATTAAAAATTAAAATTCTATATGCTTTTCTCAATCATTTACCTTATCTTTGCGCGTATTTTTTACTAAAAAGATGATGATAAATATCACTCTTCCAGACGGAACAGTTAAACAGTTTAATAAAGGAGCAAGTTCTATGGACGTTGCTTTAAGTATTTCTGAAGGCTTGGCTCGCAATGTTTTAGCAGCAAAAGTAAATGGTGAAACAATCGATGCAAATCGTGCGATTACAGAAGATTCAACGATACAATTATTGACTTGGAATGATGCGGAAGGGAAATCTACTGTATGGCATTCATCTGCTCACATTATGGCTGAGGCGATTGAGTTTTATTTCCCAGGTGTGAAATTAGCTATCGGTCCACCGGTGACCAATGGATTTTACTATGATGTCGATTTTATGGAACAAACGATTTCTGAAAAAGACTTAGAGAAAATTGAGCAAAAAATGAAGGAATTGGCAAAAGCTAAAAATCCTTTTATTCGTAAAGAGATTTCTAAGGCAGAGGCTATTGCTTATTTCACTGAAAAACAGGATCCTTATAAATTGGAATTGTTAGAAAACTTGGAAGATGGAAATATTACTTTCTATACACAAGGAAACTTTACCGATTTATGTCGTGGACCTCACATGCCAGATACAGGTTTTATAAAAGCTGTTAAATTGACTTCCATTGCAGGAGCTTATTGGAGAGGTGACGAAAAAAATAAACAATTAACGCGTATTTACGGAATTACATTTCCTAAAGCTTCTGAATTAACAGAATATTTAGAGAAAGTAGAAGAAGCAAAACGTAGAGATCATAGAAAATTAGGGAAAGAATTAGAGTTGTTCGCTTTTTCTCAAAGAGTTGGTCAAGGTTTACCATTATGGTTACCAAAAGGAGCTGCTTTAAGAGAAAGATTAGAGAATTTCTTGAAAAAAGCACAACGTAAAGCTGGATACGAACAAGTAATTACTCCACATATTGGTAGTAAAGAATTGTACGTTTGTTCTGGTCATTATGAAAAATATGGTGCGGATTCATTTCAGCCAATTAAAACTCCAGATGATAACGAAGAGTTTTTATTGAAACCGATGAATTGTCCGCATCACTGTGAGATATATAAAACAAAACCAAGGTCTTATAAAGATTTACCTGCTCGTTTTGCTGAATTCGGAACAGTTTATCGTTACGAACAAAGTGGAGAATTACACGGACTTACTCGTGTAAGAGGGTTTACGCAAGATGACGCGCATATCTTCTGTATGCCAGAGCAAGTAAAAGATGAGTTTAAAAAAGTAATCGATTTGGTTTTGTATATTTTCAAAACATTAAAATTCGAGAACTTTAAAGCTCAAATTTCTTTGCGTGACAAAGAGAATCCTACAAAATATATTGGTTCTGATGAGAATTGGGAAAAGGCTGAAAATGCTATTATTGAAGCAGCTGCAGAAAAAGGATTAAAAACTTTTATCGAATACGGTGAAGCTGCATTTTACGGACCTAAGTTAGATTTCATGGTGGAAGATGCTTTAGGTCGTGAATGGCAATTAGGAACAATTCAAGTAGATTACAATTTACCAGAACGTTTTGAATTGGAATACACAGGTGCTGATAATCAAAAACATAGGCCTGTAATGATTCACCGTGCACCTTTTGGTTCAATGGAAAGATTTGTTGCGGTTTTATTAGAGCATTGTGCGGGAGATTTTCCACTTTGGTTAAGTATTGATCAGGTAGCAATCTTACCAATTAGTGATAAATATAATGAGTATGCAAAAAATGTATTGGAATTGCTAAATAATTCCGATATTCGTGGTTTCGTAGACGATCGTAATGAGAAAATAGGTAAAAAAATCAGAGATTCTGAGTTGAAAAAAATACCATTTATGCTTGTTGTTGGTGAGAAAGAAGCTGAAAATAATGAAGTTTCTGTAAGACAACGAAACGAAGGAGATCTTGGTTCTATGACTATTGCGTCATTTGATCAATTAATCCAAAAAGCGATTGAAAATGAATTGTCAGTTAATGCATAATATATTGAATGAGAAAAGATAATAGAAAACCTTTTGTAAAAAGAGAAGAAGATCAGCATAAAATAAATGAAAAAATCACAGCACGTGAAATTCGTTTGTTAATTGAAGGTGCAGAACCAATTGTAATCTCAACTTCTGAAGCTATGAAAATGGCCGAAGAACAAGATGTAGATTTAGTTGAAATTTCTCCGAATGCTACTCCGCCAGTTTGTAAACTGATGGATTACAGAAAATTCTTATATAACCAAAAGAGAAAAGAAAAGGAATTAAAAGCTAAACAAAGCAAAGTTGAATTAAAAGAAATTCGTTTCGGTCCTAATACCGATGAACATGATTTTAATTTTAAATTAGCCCATGCTCGTAAATTTTTGGAGCAAGGAAATAAGTTAAAAGCTTATGTATTCTTTAGAGGTAGAACAATTGTATTTAAAGATAGAGGTGAAATTTTGTTATTGAAATTCGTAACAGAGTTAGAGGATATTGGTACAGTTGAGCAATTACCAAAATTAGAAGGAAAAAGAATGATCATTATGATCAACCCGAAAAAGAAATA
>CANCQX010000171.1 GCA_947380375.1 Flavobacteriales bacterium | reverse complement strand
AGCCTACTAGCGCTGATGGTACTGCCCTTTTGAGGGTGGGAGAGTAAGTCGATGCCACTTTTATAAAAACCCGTTACAACTTATTGTAACGGGTTTTTTTGTTATAACACGGTTTTTAATTAATATTATCCTCAATCTAAACCTTAAGCTTAAGCTCAATCTCAACATTAATCTAAATCTCAACCTCAATCTTATTTCTAAATTAATTTCTAAATATCCTCAAAATAATTACCTTTACTTTATGATTGATGAAATAATAGATAATGCTCTTAGAGAAGATATTGGAGATGGAGACCATTCATCGTTATCTTGTGTACCTTTAAATGCAACAGGTCACGCTAAACTATTAATTAAAGATAATGGTATTCTTGCGGGTGTAGAATTAGCAGAAAGAATCTTTAAAAGATACGATCCTTCTTTAGTTGTTACTATTTTATTAAATGATGGAGTTGAAGTTAAAAGAGGTGATATAGCTTTAGAAGTTTCAGGAAGTTCAAGATCTATATTAGCTACGGAAAGATTAGTGCTTAATTTTATGCAAAGAATGAGTGGAATAGCTACTCAAACAAATAAAATTGTAAAGTTATTGGAAGGTTGCTCAACTAAGCTTCTTGATACTAGAAAAACTACTCCTGGTATTCGTTATATGGAGAAATGGGCTGTAAGAATAGGTGGAGGTTATAATCATCGTTTTGCTCTTTACGATATGATTATGTTGAAGGATAATCATATCGATTATGCTGGAGGAATTCCACAAGCTATTCACAGTACAAATGAATATTTGAAATCAATTGGGAAAAAATTAAAAATTGAAGTTGAGGTTAGAAATGAGGATGAATTGAAACAAGTTTTAGAAACGGGAAACGTTGATAGAATAATGTTAGATAATTTCACACCTGAACGCATTAGAGCTGTTTTACCAAGTATTCCTTCTTTTTATGAGACAGAAGCCTCAGGTGGTATCACTATAGAATCAATTAGAGAATTTGCAGAAACAGGTGTCGATTATATTTCTGTAGGTGCTTTAACACATAGTTTTACTAGTTTAGATATGAGTTTAAAAGCTGTTTTTAAATAGCTTTATATTTTTCAACAAAAGACATAGGTACGTTTACTTCAAAAACATTGTTTGTACTTGTAATGTTAACTATTATTCTATGTTTTCCTTTTATTTCAAAACATTGAGCTATTAAACCTAAGAATGGGCCTTTAATAACTCGAACAGTATCTCCTTTTTCAAAACTTACATTCTCTATAGTTGATATGTTTTCAGCATCATTCAAAAGAATTTTTAAATTTTCTATTTCAAATTCTTTAATTTTCGCAGGTTTTTTTAAATATTTTAAAACGCCAGTTATACCTTGAATTTTATAGATTTCATTAAGTTTAATTTCTTCTATTTTTATGAATATAATACAAGAAATTAATGGTGAGGTTATTTTTTTCTTTCGATCACTCCAAATTCTTATTGTTGTAATTAAAGGAAGATATGCTTCAATACCACTTTCTAAAATACGATCATAAACCTTCTTTTCAGCACGAGGTTTTGTATATACTGCATACCAATTTTTTGTTATTTCAATAGTACTTTCTTTATCCACTTTACTCAATATAATTTGTTGCTTCTTGCAAATATACAATAATGAAGCCTGAATTTAATAGTATTTTACATAGTTTTGGATTGTTTAAATTATATTTGTGAAAAAATGTAAATATGCAATTTATTTCAGTTAATGAACTTCAAGTTAATTTACAACAAAATAATGTTATAGTTCTCGATGTTCGCGAAAACTATGAATTTGAAATATGTAAAATTAATTCTTTTAATATTCCAATGGGTGAAATTGACAAACGATTTAATGAAATCCCAAATGATAAAAATGTAGTTATACTATGTAAATCAGGAAAAAGAGCTGAAGTTGTTGCTAATTTACTAGAAAAAGAATTTAATTTTAAAAATCTATCTGTTTTATCAGGTGGAATTTTAGCTTGGATAGAGAATATTGATAATACACTAGAATTATATTAATTATGGAAATTTTAAAATCACTATTAGACTTCATTTTACATTTAGATAAACATCTTTTTGATTTAATATTAAATTATGGTATATGGATATATGCTATTTTATTTTTAATCATATTTGTTGAAACCGGTTTGGTGGTAATGCCTTTGTTACCGGGTGATTCTTTGTTGTTTGCAGCAGGAACTTTTTGTGCTGGTGTCGTAAATGAATCAGGAGATAAAGCGCAATTAAATTTATGGTTAGTATTAATATTATTAATTGTTGCTGCAATTTTAGGTGATGGTTTAAATTATTTTTTTGGTAAAACCATAGGTTTAAAAGTCTTGTCTTGGAAAATTAAAGGAAGACAAATAGTTAAACAAAAATATATTGATCAAACTCATGCTTTTTATGAAAAACATGGACCTAAAACAATAATTATCGCGCGTTTTGTTCCTATTATTCGAACTTTTGCTCCTTTTGTTGCTGGAATAGGTGAGATGAGTTATGCTAAATTTATTCGATTTAATATTATTGGTGGTGTTGCTTGGGTAATTGGGTTAACATTGATGGGTTATTTCTTTGGTAATTTAGAATTTGTTCAAAAGAATTTTGAAACTGTAATATTTGGAATAATTGGACTTTCTATTTTACCAATGATTATTGAAATTATTCGTGCTAAACTGAAAAGAAAAAGTTCATGATTAAACATTTTGGATTAATCGGGAAAAACTTAGAACATTCATTTTCTGCAAATTTTTTCAAAATACTTTTTGATAAAAATAATATTAATGCTAACTATTTAAATTTTTCATTGGGGTCAATTAAAGAGGTTGATCAATTATTTGAGCTACATAATTTTTCGGGGATTAATGTCACAATTCCATATAAACAAGAAATAATTCCTTATTTAAATGAATTATCAGAAGAAGCTTTAAATATTGGAGCAGTAAATGTTATTCAATTTAAGGAAGGTAAAAAAATAGGTCACAATACCGATGCTTTTGGTTTTCATCAATCAATTAAACCTTTCTTGACTAATATGCATGAAAGAGCTTTAATAATCGGAACGGGTGGTGCTTCAAAAGCGGTTGAATTTGTTTTTAAATCATTGGGAATTGATGTGATTTTTATTTCTAGAAATCCAAAAGAGGAAAATCATTTTTCTTATCATGAAATAAATAATCACATGTTAAATGCTTGTAAAGTGATTGTAAATTGTACACCAGTTGGAACTTTTCCTAATAACGAGGATTTAATTGATTTTCCTTATCATTATTTAACCAGTGAGCATTTAGTTGTTGATTTAATTTATAATCCAGTAAAAACGAAATTTCTTGAAAAATCTCAAGAATTTGGTGCTACTATTTTAAATGGTGAATCAATGTTGCATCAACAAGCCTTGAAAGCATGGGAAATTTGGAATTCTTAATTTAGACAAAAGCCAAAAATTCAGTTTATAAATTCATAAGTCTTTTGTCTTACATCTTTAAATCTTTTGTCTACTTTTGTGCTCAACAAAATTAAAATTAATCTTATGTCAAAAATTAAAGTAGCAAATCCCGTAGTGGAATTGGATGGCGACGAAATGACGCGCATTATTTGGAAATTTATCAAAGATAAATTGGTTTTACCTTATATTGATTTAGACATTAAATACTATGATTTAGGTATTGAATCTCGTGATGCTTCAAGTGATCAAATTACGATTGATGCTGCTGAGGCGATTAAAAAATATAAAGTTGGAATTAAGTGTGCTACTATTACGCCAGATGAAGATCGTGTAAAAGAATTCAACTTAAAATCAATGTGGAAATCACCTAATGGTACAATTCGAAATATTTTGGACGGTACTGTATTTCGTGAACCAATTGTTTGTCAAAATGTCCCTCGCCTTGTAACGAATTGGACTGCACCTATTATTGTTGGCCGTCATGCTTTTGGTGATCAATATAAAGCTACAGATGCTGTATTTAGAGGTAAAGGTAAATTAACAATGACATTCACACCTGAAGATGGTAGTGAAGTACAAACTTTTGATGTTTTTAATTTCAAAGGTGATGGAGTAGGTATGGCAATGTATAACACGGAAGAATCTATTCGTGGTTTTGCAAAGTCTTGTTTTAATATGGCTTTGAGTAAAAAATGGCCATTGTATTTATCTACTAAAAATACAATACTAAAAAAATACGACGGATTTTTCAAAGATATTTTTCAAGAAATATTTGAAGCTGAATACAAAGG
>CANCQX010000170.1 GCA_947380375.1 Flavobacteriales bacterium | reverse complement strand
ATAAATTTGCATAAAAATGGATTCAAAAAAGTTGATTTTAAATGAAAATGCAAATATTTTACCATTTGCTATTGTCACAGATTTAAATGGAAATATTATTGAAGTTGGAGAATTTTTTAAAAATGAAATTAATTCTGATACACATTTTTCTGATCATTTTTCTTTATTAAATTCAACTGATTTTGATTTTAGTGAGCTAATAAAATTAAAAACAATTAAACTACTATATAAAACAATTAGTACTGTTTTTACATTTATATCAAATCCAATTTTTGACAAAGAAAAAGAGATAGTTTTATTTAATAATGTTTTGTTTGATAGTGTTATAGGTGAATATGGAGAAGAAGTCGATTTACTTATTAATGAAAAAAAAGTAATTGAGAAACAACGTGATTTTTACTTTTCAATTCTTGATAATTTACCTTCGGATATTGCAATTTTTGATTCCCAACAGCGTTATTTATATGTAAATCCACAAGGTGTAAAAAACAAAGAAATTCGTAAATGGATTATTGGAAAAACAGATTTGGATTATTGTAAATTAAAGCAAATTGATACTAGTTTAGCAAAAAAGAGAGGTTTATTGTTTGAGGAATTAAATAAAACAAATGAAACAGTTGATTGGGAAGATTCTGTTGAATTTAAAAAAAATGAATTTAAAACTTTTTATAGACAATTAACTCCAATTTTTGATAGCGAATCAAATACTAAATTTATAATTGGTTACGGTGTTGATATAACAAAAATTAAAAAGGCTGAAAATGAGTCTAAAATCAGCGAGGAAAATTACCGGAAACTTTTCAATACTAATTTAGTAGGAATTTTTAAGATTAATAGTAGAGGTGAATTTATAAAAACAAATACCGCCTTTGCTAAAATTTTTGGTTTCGAAAATGAAGAGGATTTAAAAGTTTTTAAATATACAGATATATTAGAAAATCCGGAAGTATTTAAACAAGCTTTGACTGTTTTTAGAAAAGAAGGAAAATTGGTAAATTATGTCATTAATAATAAGCTTAAATCAGGTAAAACAATTTCGACACTAATCAATGCTAATTTGGTTCGAGAGAACAATAGAATATTTTTTGAAGGAACACTATTAGATGTTTCTAAAATAAAAGAAGATGAAGAAAAGATTAGTGAAGCACATAAAAAACTGCAATTATTAGAAAGTTTTTTAAATCATAGTACAGACGGTTTACAAGTATGTAATGAGGAAGGTAAAATGATTTATGTAAATCCCGAATCCGCAAAACGAATTGGTATTTCAGCAAATGAAGTTGCTAATTATAATGTAAAAGATTTTGAAACTACCCTTAATACGGACGAAAAATGGCTTCAACATGTAAACGAATTAAAGGAAAAAGGAAATTTAAAAGTTGAAAGTTTTAGTAAAAATGTTAAAACGAATAAAATTATTCCACTTGAAATTAGCATCGCCTATCAAAAAATAAATGGCGAAGGTTATATAATTGCTTCTTCTAGAGATATTAAAAAGCAAAAACAATATCAGAAAAGTTTAAGAGAAAAAGATATGTTTCTCGAAATATTAAACTCAGCTATTAATTCAACTTCTTTGGTGTCTGAAACAGATATTTTTGGATCTATTAATTATGCAAATGAAAATTTTTGTAGAGTATCTAAATATTCTTTGGAAGAATTAATAGGTAAAAATCATAATATTGTAAGTTCGGGTTTTCATTCTTCAGAGTTCTGGACAACTATATGGGATAAAATTAAAAACAAAGAAACCTGGACAGGTGAAATAAAAAACAAAGCAAAAGATGATAGTTTTTATTGGGGGTTCACAATTGTTCATCCAGTATTAAATGACAATAATGAAATCTCTAGTTTTTTATCAATCACACAAGATATTACATCAATTAAAAATATTGAAAAAGAACTAGAACATCAGATTGATTTACAGAATCTATTAATGAAAATCGCAACTGATTTTATAAATTTACCAATAGAGAAATTGCCTTCTGAATTGAATAGTGCTTTAAAAGAAGTGGGTGAATTTGTTAATTCCGATAGAGCTTATTTATTTGATTACAACCATACTAATAAAACGATTAATAACTTATTTGAATGGTGTAGAGAGGGAGTTGAACCTCAAATTGATTTATTGCAAAAAGTACCATTTTCAGAGGTTCCAATTTGGATAGAGAATCATTTTAAAGGTCTGCCAATTGACGTGCCTAGTGTTAAAGATTTACCTGAAGGAAGATTCAAAGAATTACTTGAAGTTCAGAGTATAAAAAGTTTATATGCTATTCCTTTGATCAAGGGAAATACTTGTATCGGTTTTATTGGTTTTGATTCAGTAAATTCTTTTCACAATTATTCAGATGAACAAAAAAATATCTTATTATTATTTTCTGATATTTTAGTCAATGTTTATACAAGAATCGAATCTCTAGAAAATTTAGAGAAAAAACAAAATGAGATAAATTCGATTAACGCCAATCTTGAGAAAGCTATAGTAATTGAAACTGAAAAAAATAATCAGTTAACAAGAATTTTGACAGATCAAGAAATTCTTTCTACAATTGGAGAAATGGCTTCTGGTGTTGCTCACGATTTGAACACACCTTTAGGTGCAATAAAAGCTGGAGCTGAAAATCTACAATTTACTTTGCAAACGATGTTTCAATCTGTAATCTTAAATTGTACGCAAGAACAATTAAATTTTGCTTCACAAAGAGCAGAAGAAAAAAACAATGAATTATTTATAGGAGGACTTCAATTTAGAAAAGAGGCTTCAGAATTTGAAAATTTATTAAAAGATAAATATCCATCAATTGAAAATAGTAGTGAAATTTCAAGCTTATTTGTTCGTTCAAGAATTAATATCGAAGAAACGGATTTAATAGATGAAATTATTTTAGTTGAAAACAAAACTGATTTCTTAAATTTAATTTTTAATATTCAGACCATAAAATTATTATTGGATACAATTTTATATTCAAGCGAAAGATCAAATCAAGTTGTCAAAAATTTAAGACAGTTAATTAAATCTGAGACTGAAACAACCACTAATTTGGTAAATCTCAAAGAAAGTATTAACAACGTGGTTAATATTTTTAAATATTTAATCAACGGTAATTATGAAGTTGTAATTGATATTGAAACTTCTATTCAATTTAATGCATATGAGAGCAAGCTTTATCAATTGTGGTCCAATTTATTGAAAAATGCCATTGAAGCTGCACCCCAAAAAACTTTAATTTCTATTTCTGCGGTCGAGACAGATGATTTGATTAAAATTAAATTTGAAAATGAAGGTGAACAAATTCCTTTGGAAATTCAAGATAAAATCTTTGATAAATTCTATAGTACAAAAAAAGCTAAAAATGGAACAGGACTAGGGTTAAGTATTGTGAAAAGAGTTGTCGAAGAACATCATGCTACTATTAATTTGAACTCAACAAATGAAAAAACTTGTTTCGAAGTAACTTTTGATAAAAAAAATCAATAACTTAGTAAAAATTAATAAAATGGGAAGTTATAATAAAGTTGTATTGTGTGTTGATGATGATCCAATTATATTAAATATGTTGATGTTCCAATTTAATAAGTCATTAGATCCAATGCAGTATTTGATTGAATACAATTCAGAACCTTCTACTGTATTAGATAAATTGAGTACTTATAATTTAAGTGAAAATGATGAACTTACTGTAATTCTAGATTATCAAATGCCCAAAATGACAGGTGCTGAATTAGCCCAAAAAATAAAAATAAGCTACCCTAAATCAAAATGTATAATGTTATCAGGTCAATCTACTGAATCTGTAGTAGAAGAACTTAAAGGTAATAAAGTATTGGATTATTTTTTACCTAAGCCTTGGAATGAAAAAGAATTGATAGAATTAATAAATAATGTAAATTAACAAACTCTATATTTAGATAATATTAAGGGTCAACGTCAAAAGTTGGGGACTAAACCTTTTCCCAAACTCAGAAAATAAATTAGCACCTATTTGCGAAGCTCTATTTAGAATTGGTCTTTCCATAGAATTAGCTTTAAACTTTTCCGTAATCGCGTTTCGCTTTTTTTGCGAAAATAAGCGTGAAGGAAAGTGTTTACCTGCAGTTTCACTTCAAAATGTTAATAATAAAGGTTCAAAGAACTAAAGTGTATCCTTAATTGAAGTGAAAAATTCCTTGGAAAGATCCTTGATTTTTGCTTACTACCGGCGCTACCGCTTGTCTTCGAAAGTAGTACTTTCTCTTCATCAAGGAAAAGTGAGATTCTGTGTTAATATCCAAGAAAAATATTAATTTTTTCTACCTTTGTTTTATAAAACGGCTTCGAGCTAGTTTGTAAGAGTGTCAGTTACTTGTAGCTGCACTCTTTTCTTTTCTTCATAATCCGGCTCA
>CANCQX010000169.1 GCA_947380375.1 Flavobacteriales bacterium | reverse complement strand
CCTTGGTGGAATCCTGCGGTAGAAAATCAAGCAATTGACCGTTGTTATAGAATTGGACAGAAGAAAAATGTAGTAGCTGTTCGTTTGATTTGTCCAGATACAATTGAAGAAAAAATAATGAAACTTCAAGAGTCAAAAAAAGAATTAGTTAATGATTTAATTAAAACGGACGCTAGTATTTTAAAATCATTATCAAAAGAGGATTTGATCGGTTTTTTTGATTGATTTTTAACCACTGAGTAATCAGAGTTTTTCACGGAGTCGCTCAGAGTTGTTTTAGAGCATCCCATAAAGAACACTGCGACACTCCGTGAAAAAACTCAGCGACCTCTGTGGTTAAAAAAAGCAGTTTTTATAAATTTCCCCTCAAAAATCCAAAAATTCTCAGTTTCTTTACATTTATAATGCATTACGTAATAATCGATATTGAGACAACCGGAGGAAGCCCTAAAAGCTCCAAAATAACTGAAATCGCTATTTATAAACACGATGGCATTTCAATTATTGATCAGTATGAAACTTTGATTGATCCTGAAATGCCTATTCCTCAGTTTATTGTAAATCTAACAGGGATTAGTGATGCGATGGTAAAAGGAGCTCCAAAATTTTATGAAGTTGCAAAAAAAATAGTTGAGTTTACTGAAGATTGTATTTTTGTAGCACATAATGTCAATTTTGATTATGGAATTATCCGTCAAGAATTTCGAAAATTAGGATTTGATTATAGACGTCAACATTTGTGTACCGTAATCGCTTCACGAAAAATTTTACCAGGATTAGAATCTTATAGTTTAGGTAAATTATCTCGAAATTTAGGAATAGAATTAATTGGAAGACATAGAGCAGGAGGGGATGCTTTTGCAACTGCTAAACTTTTCACTATTTTAAAAGAAACAGATGCTATTGATTTAGATACATTTGTTCAGGATGATTTAAATCCGAGAATCTTACATCCAAATTTAGACATTGCAGAATTAGATGAAATTCCAGATAAAACGGGAGTTTATAAATTTTACAATGAATTTAATCAATTGATTTTTGTTGGAAGAAGTAAATACGTAAGACGAAGAATAGAGCAACATTTAAAAAATTCAAAATCTGTTAAGGGTGCAAAATTGATAAAAGAAATTTCTCGTATTGAATATGAAATTACGGGTTCAGATTTTATTTCCATTTTGATAGAATCAAATTTAATTAAGATACACATTCCAATTTACAATCCTCCAATTAAAAAAATAAGGTTCTCTCATGGAATATTTCAATATTTTGATGAAAGAGGTTATCATCGTCTTTTTATTGGTCTAACATCTAAATTTATTGATCCACCTTTGGTTGGTTTTAATTCTAAAAAAGATGCGATTTCTTTTTTAGAAGGTAAAATTGAAGAGTTTGAATTATGTCAAAAATTAAGTGATTTATATCCCTCAAATTCATCTTGTTTTCAATATACTGTTAATGAATGTAAGGGAGCTTGCATACAGCAAGAATCATTTGAATTTTATAATTTGAGGGTAAATGATATGATTAAAAATATAACTTCTAATAATGAAAGTTTTTATATCATAGAAAATGGACGTCAGAAAGGGGAGAAGAGTATTTTGTTAGTTGAAAATGGAAGTTTAGTTGGATATGGTTTTGTACCATTTCACGTTCAGTTTTCATCAATAGATAAATGGAGAGATCAAATTGATAAAGTGATTGAAAGCAACGATTCGGATACTTTATTGATACAATATATTAGAAGTAATCCTTCCTTGAATATTGTGAGATTTTAATTTAATTTTATTCGTGGCTATATATTTTTAGATTTCATATTTATTTCTATCTTATTTTAGTATATTTTTTAAAACAAAAAAAAGCCTGTTTGAAATAAATCAAACAGGCTTTTTAATGGTTTTAATATTTTATCTTTTTAGTTTCTTTGAGAAATCAATTAAGATTGGTGTAGCAACACATAATGAAGAATATGTTCCAATAATAACACCAACTAAAAGTGCGAATAAGAATCCTTTAATAGCAGCACCACCAAAGATGAACATTATCAATACAACAACAAATAAAATCATAGAAGTATTGAATGTACGACTTAACGTAGTATTTAATGATTTGTTGACGATGTCATTTTGATTTTCATTTTCACTACTAGTATGAAGGTTTTCTCGTATACGGTCAAAAACAATTACTGTATCATTCATCGAGTATCCTATTACTGTTAATATAGCAGCAATAAATGCTTGGTTAACATCTAAACTAAATGGTAAATGACCATGTAATAAAGCAAATATTGAAATTACAAAGAAAGCATCGTGAGTTAATCCAATGATCGCACCAATTGAGTATTGCCAAGATCCAAAACGAATGAAGATATAGATGAAGATAGCCAATAATGCTAAAGAAATCGCTTTAGCAGAAGAAGACCATAATTCGCTTGAAACTGAAGCAGAAATACTTCTAGACTCAGTTAAAGTATAATTACCCATTTTGTCTTTGCATTCATCTAAACCTTCAAATAATTTTTGTTTTACTTCTTCAGTAGCACCATCATTTTTTAATTTGTAATTAGTAATGATTTCAACATTAAAATCGTTTGATTTTGTTTTTAAGTCGATTGAAGATATTTCACCATTTTCAACAAAAACTTTAGAAAGTTTACTTCTTAAAAAATCAATATCTGCTTTTTTATCAAATTTCACTGCGAATGTACGTCCACCGGTAAACTCAACACTTTGTTTTAAACCATTTGTAAATAAAGCAATCATTCCAATAATTGTAACAGAAATAGAGAAAATGTAGAAATATTTTCTTTTTCCAACCCAATCAAAATGGAAGTTTTGAAACAAACCTTTTGACATTTTAGTATTCAATGAAATTTCTTTTCCTTTTGCTAACCAATTATAGATAACTAATTTAGAAATTATAATAGCTGAGAACATAGATGTGAAAATACCAATGATCAATGTAGTTGCAAATGATTCGATTTCACCTTTTCCGAAAACTTTCAAGATAATTGCAACCAATAGGTGAGTTACGTTCGCATCAATAATTGCAGGAAGTGCTTTACTGAAACCTCTATTTAAAGAATCATCTATGCCAACGCCTCTAGCTTGTTCCTCTCGAATACGTTCGAAAATCAAGATATTTGCATCGACCGCTGTACCAATTGTTAAAACGATACCAGCAATACCCGCTAATGTTAAAACAGCTCCGAAAGATGCTAAACAACCAAAAATTAAGATAACATTTATTGTTAAAGCAATGTTTGCAGCCATACCTGCTTTTCCGTAGTAAAAATACATATATATTAATACTGCTAAGAATGCACAACCAAACGAAATTAAACCTGCCCTTGAGTTTTCGGCTCCGATTGTTGGACCAACTTTAGTTTGTTCTTTTATAACACATGGAGCTGGTAAAGCACCACCATTTAATAATCCAGCTAATCCTTTTGCTTCGTCAACTGTAAAACTTCCTGAAATTTGAGTGTTCCCACCTGTGATTGCATTGATTACTCTTGGAGCACTATAAACAACGTTATCCATTGTTATAGCGACAATTTTGTCAACATTTTCAGATGTCATTTGACCCCATTTTTCAGCACCTGCTTCAGACATTGAAAGATCAACAGTAATTAATGAACTACCTTGGTCAAAACCAGTTGATGCAGATTTGATATCGGTTCCACCAACTCTAGCTTTTCCATTATCAGGGATTTTAACAGCATACAATGTGTAAGCCATTTCTTTCGTTTTAGTTGAAATAGACTCTAATTCAGCAGACCACATGAATTTTAAATCTGATGGAAATACTGCTAAAACATCATTTCTTCTTAATAAGATATCAACTGCTGATTTATCTTCTGCTGTTACATATCCGATTGAATAATTACCTGCATTTTTAACCAATTCACCCAATCCTTTAGTTGTAGAATTTAAGTTAGTTGTTAACGATTCAAGTGATTCAACTTTTGAAGAATCTTTTTTGATTGAATCATTACTTAAAGTATCAGATTCTATTTTAGCTAAATCATCTTCAGAAATTTCTTTTTGTTTAGAAATAGTTGCAGCTTGTTGCCATTGAGCACCAATTTCATTTGCTTGGTATGTTTCAAAGAATTGAAGATTTGCAGTTGATTGTAATCTGTCAGCAACTGTAGCTTCATCTTGAACACCTGGTAACTCAATATATAAACGATTTTTAAGAGGGTCTTTTTGAATGTTCGGTTGTGCAACACCAAATTGATTTATACGACGCTCCATAATTTGTTCAACACCGTCCATTGAACTAGCAGCTTTTTCTCTTAAGAATTTAATTACATCACTATTTGATGAATTAATATTTAATTCACTTACTTCTTCAATCGACAATAATCTTACTAAAGGAAGTTTACCATTTATT
>CANCQX010000168.1 GCA_947380375.1 Flavobacteriales bacterium | reverse complement strand
ATATTTCTTTCAAATATAAATGGAGAATTTCCTCCTTTTCATCTTTTTTGAAAGATATTAATTCAAAATTATCAACCAATATCTCAGGTAACAATAGTTTAACTAAATCTATATAGGAATTTTGCAATTTTTAATTGTTTTTTGATTTGTAAAAATCGGTATTATTATATTTCCCCACAAGTTTTAGACTTGATCCGTTTTAGACTTGATCCAAAAAAAGAGGCTGTATCAAAACTAGATACAGCCTCTTTTAAATTTTCACAAACAGTAAATCAAGTCTTAAAGTTATTGACTATTTAGTTTCTGGCATCTCTCTTGTGAAAGCTGGAATACCTGTAACATCCATACCAGTAATTAACAAATGAATATCATGTGTACCTTCGTATGTCATAACTGACTCTAAATTAGCCATATGTCTCATCATTGAAAATTCACTTGTGATACCCATACCACCATGAATTTGGCGTGCTTCTCTTGCTATATTTACAGCAATTTCACAATTGTTTCGTTTCGCCATAGAAATTTGAGCTGAAGTAGCTTTTCCTTCATTTCTTAATTGTCCCAAACGGAAAGTAAGCAATTGGGCTTTAGTGATTTCTGTAATCATTTCAGCTAATTTCTTTTGTTGTAATTGGAAAGCACCTATTGGAACACCAAATTGAGTTCTTTCTTTACAATATCTTAAAGCTTGATCGTAGCAATCCATTGCAGCACCTAATGCGCCCCAAGCAATTCCAAAACGAGCAGAATCTAAACAACTTAAAGGAGCTCCTAAACCGGATCTTCCAGGGAGAATATGAGATTTTGGAACTTTTACGTTTACAAAAATTAATTCTCCAGTTGCTGAAGCTCTTAATGAAAGCTTACCATGCATTTCGGGTGTAGAAAAACCTTCCATTCCACGTTCAACAACAATTCCGTGAATTCTACCTGTTTCATCTTTAGCCCAAACAACTGCAATATCAGCGAAAGGAGCATTCGAAATCCACATTTTAGCACCATTCAAGATAACATTTTCTCCATCACCTGCATCTTTGAAATTTGTTGTCATTCCACTAGGATTTGACCCATGATCTGGTTCAGTTAAACCAAAACATCCCATCATTTCACCAGTTGCTAATTTTGGAAGGTATTTTTGTTTTTGTTCTTCAGAACCATATTTCCAAATAGGGTACATTACTAAAGAACTTTGAACAGAAGCAGTAGAACGTAGACCTGAATCACATCTTTCTAACTCTTGCATGATTAAACCGTATGAAATTTGGTCTAACCCTGGTCCACCATATTCTTCAGGAATATAAGGTCCGAATGCACCTATTTCACCTAACCCACCTAAAATGTGCATTGGAAAAGTTGCTTTCTCATAATGCTCATCAATTATAGGAGAAACTTCTTTCTTTACCCATGCACGAGCTGCATCACGAATCATTTTGTGTTCTTCTGTAAGCAAGTCATCCATGTTGTAGTAATCAGGATGTACGTATAAATCTGTTGCCATATTTTATAGTTTGAAGTATTATAAAACGTAAAATTAATTCTTTTTTTTGGTAAGAAATAATTATTCATCAATTTGGATGTTAACTTTGTGAAAAAAATAAAATATCAGATTTAATTAATGATTATTGTTCAACAAATATTTGGTGACGGCACAATTGCATCAATTCCCTCTGAATTAACTCTTCGTGGAAATAACTTATCGCATCAAGTAATTCCACTAGTGATAATTTCCTTCTTAATGATAACATTTGCGAAATTTCAGAATAATTCTATTTTTCGTTCATTATTTAAATTATTGATTTCAAATAAAAGCTTTGAACAAATTTTAAAAGAGGAATTAAAATTAAGCTCCTCAAGCTCTATAGCACTTGTAGTTAATTACTTTTTCATTATATCAACTTGTGTGTTTTTGAGCATTCAAGCAACAATGAAAGTTTCAATGTCTTTTTCAATTGGATTTGCATTAGCCATTCCTGCAGGGGTTTTTATGCTTCAATTATTAAGTTTATGGATAATTGGAATAATTACAAAAGAGATAAAATTAGTAGTCGTACCTTTGTATGAAACAGTTGTAATAATTGAGTTCATCGGTTTTTTATTGTTTTTTTTAGCTCTAATATGGGTTCTTAATCCGCAATTTTCATTTTATTTTTTACGTGCTTTCGGATTGCTTTTAGCATTAGGTTTCGTTCTACGCTTTTTAAAAGGACTTTTATCAGTTTTACAAAAGGGGGTATCTTGGTATTATATTATTTTGTACTTTTGCACCCTTGAAATTCTTCCGCTATTCATAGCTTACTACTATGTTTCGAATAATTTCGTTAATTAATTTTGAATGTTGATTTAAATTACTGAACATTGGCTATTAAAACTATTTTGGTTTCTCAACCAAAACCGGAAGGTGAAAAATCGCCTTACTTTGATCTGGCAGAAAAGTATAAACTGAAAATTGATTTCAGACCTTTTATACGTGTTGAGGGTATTAGTGCTCAAGAATTCAGAACACAACGTGTTAATATTCCTGAGCATACTGCTGTAATTTTAACGTCGAAAGCTGCGATAGATCACTTCTTTAGAATGGCTGAAGAAATCAGATTTACTGTTCCAGATACTATGAAATACTTTTGTATTTCAGAAGCTGTCGCTTACTATCTTCAAAAATATGTGAGTTACCGAAAAAGAAAAATTTTCTACGGAAAACAAACTATTGAAGATTTAATGGATGTAATGAAGAAGCATAAGAAAGAAAAATTCTTATTGCCTTGTACTGATATTTTAAGAGATAAAATTCCTGAAACTTTAGAAGAACATAACATACCTTTCACTAAAGCAATGCTTTATAGAACAGTAGCTTCTGACTTGTCAGATTTAGAAGATGTTTATTATGATATGTTAGTTTTCTTTAGTCCAGGCGGTATTGAATCTTTGATGAAAAACTTCCCAGACTTCAAGCAAAACAACACATCAATTGCTGCTTTCGGTCCAACTACTGCAAATGCTGTATTGAAAAATAATTTACGTTTAGATGTTCATGCACCTATGCCAAATGCACCTTCAATGACTGCAGCAATAGAATTATTTGTGAAAGAACAATTAAAGAAAAAATAAAAAAATTGAATGATACATATCAGCGATTACTCAAAAGGTAATCGCTTTTTTGTTTTTAATTCGAAATGAAAAGTTCAGAAGCTATATAATCAGCCTTCAATCGCCCTGATTTTGTTAGGAAAATAAATTCATTGGTTACTACTAACCATTCCGACTTTTCCATTGATTTAATTTTTTTCCAAAAATTTTCATTTGGTTCTTGAATGGAATTTAATTTCTTCAAACTAACACCGATAGAAGTTCTTAATCCTATCAATATCAATTCGTTGAACTGATCATTAAAACTTAAAATTTCTGTCTCAAACCAATCACTTTCAATTTTAATATTTTTAATGTATTGGAGGTTATTCGATATGTTCCAACTTCTTGAAAATCCGTTAAAAGAATGAGCTGAAGGACCTATTCCTAAATAATGTTTGCCTTTCCAATAATTTGAATTGTGCTTGGATTCAGCATTTAATTTTGAAAAATTAGAAATTTCATATTGCTCAATCCCCGCTTTTTCTAATTCTGAAACTAAAACTTCAAATTGTTCACTTTGTTCATCTTCATTAGCAGGAATAATCTTTTTAGCAGATACCCATTTACTCAAAGCAGTTTTATCTTCAACTGTTAAACAATAAGCAGATATATGATTGATTCCAAAATCAATGACCGTTTGAATATTTTTCCTCCAATCTTCTAAAGTAAAATTCGGCAGGCCATAAATTAAATCGACACTTATATTATTAAAACCTTCTTCTTTAGCTAAAGCCACGCAAGTTAAAGATTCCTCACTTGTGTGCGCGCGATTCATCCATTTTAGATCTTCTTCTCTAAAAGACTGAAGACCTATACTTAAACGATTAATTCCTACTTGTTTCCAACTAACTAATTTCTCTCTTGAAATGTCATCTGGATTTGCTTCTAACGTTATTTCAGGAAATTTCGAAATAGTATATTTATCTGAAATACTATCTAAAATTAATTTCAATTCATCGGAAGTCAATAAACTTGGTGTTCCTCCTCCAAAATAAATGGTTTCAACTTCTTTATTTTCTAAATAACTGACACGTTTTTCAATTTCTACTACTAAAGACTCAATCATCGATTGACGATAGGATTGAAAAGTAGTACTGAAATGAAAATCACAGTAAGAACATCTTTGTTTACAAAAAGGGATATGAATATAAATACCTGCCATCTCAAACAAAAATACACATCGTATTTCCTAATTAAATGAACAATTGTTAATTTTTCAATTTTTATTTTGTTATATGTATAATTTATGTACATTGCACTAACAAATAAAA
>CANCQX010000167.1 GCA_947380375.1 Flavobacteriales bacterium | reverse complement strand
TCAATGATCCAAACTCGATTTTCCATTTAGCCTTAATTTTTAACAAAAATAACAGAAACTATTTCCTTTCATACTTTTTAATTAGAAGAAACCAAAATTATTTAACAGATTTGTACTCAAATAAACGCTAGAATAATGAAAAAAATATCTTTATATATATTACTTCCTGTTTTATCAGCATTAATTGGTTGTGGAACCTATAAAAAAGACACAACTACTAATGTCTCTGAAACAAATCAAGTAAGTGAAACGACTGAAAATGAGATAAAAGAATCGACTTTACCTCTCGAAAGATCCATTTACAGAGAAACAAGAACAATTCTTACAGATTTAATTCACACTAAATTAGAAGTGAGTTTTGATTGGCCAAACTCTAAATTAAATGGAACTGCATTTATCACCGCAAAACCTCACTTTTATTCTTCTGATAGTTTGATTTTAGATGCGAAAGGGATGGAAATAAAAAGTGTCATGTTAAATAACAAGGTTTTAAAATTCTATTATTTAAACGATATTTTAAAAATAACATTGGATAGAACTTATTCTAAATCAGAAAATTATACAGTTAAAATTGAATATGTTGCAAAACCTGAAGATAGATTACTTTCTGGAAGTGATGCCATAACCTCAGATAAAGGTTTGTATTTTATTAATCCGAAAGGGGAAAATAAAGCACAAATGCCACAAATTTGGACACAAGGTGAATCAGAAGCAAGTTCGGTTTGGTTTCCTACAATCGATTCGCCAAATATGAAATCAACTCAAGAAATTTTCATTACTGTTGATTCGAAATATACCACACTTTCTAACGGAAAATTAATCAATTCAAAAAATAATTCGAACGGAACAAGAACTGATTATTGGAAACAAGATCTTCCTCATGCTCCTTATTTATTTATGTTGGCAGTAGGTGAATTTAAAGTTGTAAAAGATTTTTATACCCGACTAGATGGTTCCAAAATGGAAGTAAATTATTATGTAGAACCTGAATGGGAAAAAAGTGCGAAAGCAATTTTCGGAGAAACACCATCAATGATTGCCTACTTTTCAAAATTATTAGGAATTGAGTTTCCGTGGGATAAATATTCTCAAATTGTGGTTAGGGAATACGTTTCTGGTGCGATGGAAAACACAGGTGCTGTTGTTTTTGGTGATTATGCTTATAAAAACGAACGTGAATTATTAGATGATAACGATCAATCAATAATTGCACATGAATTATTTCACCATTGGTTTGGAGATTTGGTTACGTGTGAATCTTGGTCGAACTTAACTTTAAACGAATCGTTAGCAAATTACTCGCAATATCTTTGGGATGAACATAAATTTGGAAAAGACGAGGCAGCCTTTCAAGCTGATAAAGAAGCAGATGGCTATTTTCAGTCTGCTCAATCAAATGGTTACCATGATTTAGTTTGGTTTGAATACGAAGACAAAGAAGATATGTTTGACGGACATTCGTATAACAAAGGCGGACGAATATTGCACATGCTTAGAAGTTATTTAGGAGACGAAGCGTTCTTTAAAGGATTGAATCTTTATTTAACATCTAACAAATTTAAAGCGGCAGAATTTACTCAATTACGTTTAGCATTTGAAGAAGTAACGGGAGAGGATTTAAATTGGTTTTTCAATCAATGGTATTTAGGTTCGGCACATCCAATTTTAGACTTTAAACAAACCAATCATAAAGAAAATTCTTCGGTTACTGTTTCAATTGAACAAAACCAAAATTTGGAATTAGCACCAATTTTTAAATTACCAATTCAAATTGCCGTGTTTGATTCTGAAGGAAAACACATTTATAAAGTAATCGCTGATAAATTATCTCAAGAATTTACTTTCCCTTATGAAGGAACTTTAAATTGTGTGATTATAGACGATCAACAAATGTTGTTGGCTAAAATACGCGAAGAAAAGCCTTTGGATCAATATGTATTTCAATATTACAAAGGCGAATCATACAAAGCAAGAAGAGATGGTTTAGTAGAAGGAACGAAAGTATACAGTGTTCATTCTGAGAAATTAATCATAGATGCTTTAAAAGATCCGTTTTGGAACATTCGTGTTTTAGCAATCGAAAAAGCAGTTAAATTAAAAGATGATTTTAAGACTTCAGGCAATGAAATTATCAAATCGTTGGCATTGAATGATCCAAACTCTCAAGTTCGATCAAAAGCAATTGCATATTTGGTAGATGTATTAGAAAAAAAGGATTTAGAAACACTTTTAGTTGATAAATTAGAAAAAGATCAATCTTATTTAGTTGCTTCTTCAGCCTTGGTTGCGATTGGAAAAATAAATTCTGAATTGGCAATGAAATATGCTAAGAATTTTGAAAATGAATCTATATCTCAAATTATGGTTGGCGTTGGTCAAATATACAGTGAATTTGCAACTTCTGAAGCTTATTCGTTTTTTGAGAAATCATTTCTAAGTAATAAATTAAAGGGTTTTGATCAAATAGGAATGCTCAACTCGTTTACTCAATTTTTAATGCGTCAAGAAGTTGAAAGTATTGAAAAATCGATATCAGTTTTCTCATTCTTAAAAGAAAATGGTGATTTTTATACCAAAATGTATTTACCTCAATTCACAGATTATTTCCAAAAGTTTTTTGATGAAGAGATTCATAAATTGAATGAAGAAATTCTAATTTTAGAAAAAAACAAAGATGAAGTATATGCTAACCAAGCAAGACAAAAAATAAAACGATTTGAAACACTTTCTGACCAATTTGAAAAAATAGGTACTGAAGGGAAATAAATTTAGTTTGAGGTTAACTTTTAGAATGAGGTTGATGTTTAGGGCTTAATAGGTTTTATAATATTGCCTAAATGATAGAAATCAAATTTCATTCATTGATTTACAACAAAAACATCTAATTTAAATTAAAAAAACGGTCGTCTCAAATTTGAAACAACCGTTTTAATTTCTAAAACTCGATAAACTTTAATCTCAGTCTTAACCTCATTTTCAATCTCAATCTTTAACAATCTTTCTTGTTATTTTAGTATCATTATTTTTTATGGTTATCAAATAAGAACCTGGAGATAAATGATTTAAATCTAATTTTATGGTTTGTTCATTGAAATTTTTATGAAAGATTTCTTTACCTGCAATATCAGAAACGAAAACTTCTGATAGATTATCATTATCTAATACAATTATTATATAATCTTTGAAAGGATTTGGATAGAGTTTAAATCCAATTTCTTTTTGAGAAGTAATACCTGCTGACGAACCTCCACCAATAATATCTTCCAAAATATACACTTGATCATAGGCCGTCAAAAAGTTTCCGTCCATTTTTTTAGGACAATACAACTGAAGTGAAAAAATAAAGTTTCCAGATGTTTTTAATTCAATTGCATAATTATTTGTAACATTAATAATTTGTCCGTTGTAATGTACTTCCCAATTAACTTTTATAGAATCCTTACCTAATAAATTATAATTTTTAATAAATGCCGTATCAATTAAATTGTAGTCAGCAAATGCGCAGTTTTTGATCACAGAAGAATATAGACTATCAACCACATTCTTACCAGTATTTGCCTTTAGATTTATTGTATTTTCAGGAGAAGTAATAATGAATTTTAATACCAATGAATCTCCTAATGCATCAGTTATTTTTACAGTTTGTAATCCTGAACATAAATAAGGTGCAATAGATTCTGTAGAATTATTTGAATATAAATAAGTATAAGGTGGTTTTCCTCCATATACAATAGTTGATGCAGATCCATCACATGCCCCAATACCGCATTCACCTATTGGAATTACATAACCTGTTAATGGAATTGTTGGTGTGTTTACTTTTACATAATCTGCTACAATTCCTGTTGCAGTAATTAAACAACCTTGTGCATCTTTTACAACTACTCTATAAGTATCGTAACATAATGAGCCGATAAAAGTATTTGTCTCCCCTGTATTCCATGTAAATTCATAAGGTTCTTGACCACCGATTGCAACTGCTGCAATTGAACCATCGCATAATCCAGGAGCAGAAATATTAGTTGTATTCAATGCCGCAAATAGTGTTGAATTTACACAAGGATTTATAGGAATATTTATACCAACTTTACCTATCGTTTCAATAGAACAACCATTACTTGTAACTTTAAGTTTATAGGTGCCTGGACATAAATCAATTTGATTTAATTTTGTACTTCCTAAATTATTACTCCAAGTATACGTATAGTTTGTTGCTCCATTTACCGTCGCAACCAATACTCCGTCGCATTTGCCTTGTTCAGAAACATTTGTTTCAGTCATCGATACAGTAAAATTATTCGTTAAACAAGGATTCGTTGTAATTACCGAAGTATCGATTATAATTTTACCAATCAAGTTTTTTACGCATCCTAAACTATCTTTTACCTCAATAGCATACATTCCA
>CANCQX010000166.1 GCA_947380375.1 Flavobacteriales bacterium | reverse complement strand
ACACTTTGATTGTTTTTTGTATCTATTGCAATATATTGAATATCAAATGTGTCTTTAGGTTGAATATTTATTAATCCATTTTTATTATTTAAATAAAATGATAGTGGATTTTCTTGAGTTTTAAATGACTTTTGAAATTTTCGTTTATTTATTTTAAACTCTTCATAATCTGAATGGGTGTTTATGTACTTTGTTTGATCAAAAGAAACACTATCAATAGCTTGGCCGAAAATTGTATCCTTATTTACTATTAAAAAACTTTTATATAGACCTAATGGGTTAATTGCTTGATCATAATAATCTGTAACTTCGAATGATAATCCAATTCCGCCCTCACTAGATCTTAAATCGGATGGTATTGATAATAAATTTCCATTAACATAATATCCAAATTTACCTTTGTTAACAGGAATTATTTTCGATTTACCATTTATTCTATAACCTTCTTTTGTTACTCCGTATATTTTAATGTTTTTTATTTCTGGAGCCTTATTGTCAATTATGTCAAATCCAAATTTTAAGGGATTCAATGCTGTTTCTGTTTTTGTATTGCGTAATTCAAAATGTAGGTGAGGTGCAGTTGAACTACCAGAATTTCCAGAAAGAGCAAAATTCTCCCCTTTTTTTAAGGAAATTTCACCTTCTTTTAGGAATATTTCAATTTCGAAATTTGATTCTTTTTCTTGAGTAATTTTTACTAAAGAGTCTAGTTTACCTAATAAATAGCTACAATGGGCATAAACACTTGTTATTCCGTTAGGATGATTAATATATATAACTTTTCCATATCCATAGGGTGAAATTTTTATTCTTGAGACATATCCGTCAGCTATTGCTAATATTTTCACCCCCTCTCTTCCATTAGTTTTAAAATCCAACCCCATATGGAAATGATTTGGTCTTAATTCTCCAAAATTTGCAGATATTATTAATGGAATTTCAAGTGGTGGATTAAATTTCAACAAACTATCAGTTTGAGCATTTAAATTAAATGTCATTAGAATGAGTATAAATTTTTTCACTAAAGAAGATTGCATTTACCAAAAATACTGCTTTTATAAAAAAATACATAAAAAGAATAGGTTAAAGTCTTGTTAATTTACCCTACATTGTTAATTTTGTACAAAGTCGAAAACAATGACCGAAAAAATTCAGCAATTAATTGAAGGTATCAGGTTGAAATACAAAACATTGTATTCTCAACTTATCGAAGAGCGTACTTTGATATTAGATCAAAAAGCTGAATTAACTTCACTCAAAGAACAAAATTCTATTTTAAATAATAAAATTAATGAATTTGAAATTGAGAATTTGAAGTTGAAAGTAGATTTGGAAACGATAATACAAGAAAGAATCGAAGAAAGAAATTCTAATTTAAAAATTAGGAATCAAGAAATCGATGATTTAGTGAGGGAAATTGAACACTGCATCAATCAGTTAAAATAATAACGAATGGGAAAATTATCCTTAAAAGTTGTAGTAGCTGGAAGAACATATCCGCTAACATTAAATGAAGGCGAACAAGATAAAGTTTTAAAAGCTGCTGAAGACATAAACAAAGCGATAAAATTGCTTCAGGATAGTTATGCAGTTAAAGATATGCAAGATTTGTTAGCTATGACGGCTTTACAATTAGCGACAAAACCAAAAGCTCAGGTTGCTTCTGAACCAGTAGAACCTGATTATTCAGCGATTGAAAAAGAACTTGAAGGTTTGTCTGATGATTTAGATAGTTTATAATAGTTAGTAAGTTTTTCAAATGTTTCCCCACTTCTTCGCATTTTATTAATGTGTTGAGTGGGTTTTTTTATATAAATATTTTTTAAGATTAGAAAGAGATGATGTTAATTATAGGATTGCTAATAGGTTTGATAGGTGGAGGTATAGTTGCTTTTTATGTTCAAAATGGATTGTTAAAAAAGAAAAAAGATCAGATTATACATGAGGCTGAAGTTGAGGCTGAAGCAATTAAAAAGGAAAAAATTCTTATAGCTAAAGAGAATTTTTTAAAATTGAAAGAAGAACATGAGACTGCTGTAAAAGAAAAAGACAGGAAACTTCAATCTTTAGAAGATAAATTAAAAAGTAAAGAAAATACTTTATCTCAGAAAATTGAAGATATTAGTAGAAAAGAAAAAGAAACAGAACGTATACATTCTGATTTTGATGCTAAAATTCAATCTGTAGAATTAAAACATCAGGAATTAGATAAAATGCAACAAAAAAGAGTTCTTGAATTAAGCAAGATTAGTGGTATTTCATCAGAAGATGCAAAGAATCAGTTGATGGATGCACTTAAAGATGAAGCAAGAACAGGTGCTATGGTCCATATAAAAGAAATTATGGAAGAAGCAAAATTAAATGCAAATGTAGAAGCAAAAAAAATCGTGATTCAAGCGATTCAAAGAGTTGCTACAGAACAAGCTGTTGAAAATGCCGTATCTGTTTTTAATATTGAGTCTGACGAAGTAAAAGGTAGAATAATTGGTAGAGAAGGACGAAATATTAGAGCATTAGAAGCTGCTACAGGTGTTGAAATAATTGTAGATGATACTCCTGAAGCTATTATGTTGTCTTGTTTCGATCCCGTTAGAAGAGAGTTGGCACGTTTAGCGCTTCATCAATTAGTTTCAGATGGTAGAATTCATCCTGCTAGAATTGAGGAAGTTGTTTCTAAAATTAAAAGACAATTAGAAGAAGAGATTGCTGAAACAGGTCGTAGAACATGTATTGATTTAGGAATTCATGGTTTACATCCTGAATTAACAAGAATGGTCGGTAGAATGAAATACAGATCATCTTATGGTCAAAATTTATTGCAACATTCTCGAGAAGTTGCTAATTTGTGTGCTATAATGGCTGCTGAATTAGGTTTAAATGTTAAGCTTGCAAAAAGAGCCGGACTTTTACATGATATTGGAAAGGTTCCTGATGAAGATCCAGAATTGCCTCATGCTATTTTAGGAATGAAATTAGCTGAAAAATTTGGAGAAAAGCCTGAAATTTGTAATGCTATCGGAGCACATCATGATGAAATAGAAATGACATCGATGATATCTCCAATAGTTCAGGTTTGTGATGCTGTTTCAGGAGCTAGACCTGGTGCTCGAAGAGAGGTTGTAGAATCTTATATAAAGCGTTTAAAAGAACTTGAGACACTTGCTCTATCATACGAAGGCGTTTCTACAGCATATGCTATACAAGCTGGTAGAGAATTACGTGTTTTAGTTGAAAGTGAGAAAGTTACTGATTTAAAAGCTGATGAATTATCTTTTGCTATTTCTCAACGTATTCAAACTGAAATGACTTATCCTGGTCAGGTTAAAGTAACAGTGATAAGAGAAAAACGTTCAGTTAGTTACGCTAAATAAACTTAAAATAGTTTTAATTATGTCATTGGAAAAGAAACATGTTTTAGTAACAGGTGGAGCTGGTTTTGTCGGATCCAATATTGTTGAAAAACTTTTAAATAGTGATGTTTCAGTGACAGTGTTAGACAATTTATCTACAGGTAAATTTGAGAATATTGAAGAGTTTATTTCAAATTCTAATTTCAAATTCATAAAAGGTGATATTTGTGATTTTGACACATGTTTAATTGCACTAGAAGGTATTGATTTTGTTTGTCATCAAGCAGCTTTGGGTTCTGTTCCTCGTTCGATTGAGTTTCCTCATAAAACACATGAAGTAAATGCAACTGGTTTTTTAAATATGTTGCATGCAAGTAAAGAAAAAGGTATTAAACGTTTTGTATATGCTAGTTCTTCGAGTGTTTATGGAGATAGTTCTAAATCACCAAAAATAGAAGGTGAGGAAGGAAATTTACTTTCGCCATATGCAGTAACTAAACAGCTGAATGAAAAATATGCTAGTGTATATTCTCAGTTGCACGGTATCGAAACTATTGGATTAAGGTATTTTAATATTTTTGGTCCAAAACAAGATCCAAATGGAGTTTATGCAGCTGTAATACCAAAGTTTATTTCTAGATTAAGATCTGGAGAAGATGTAATTATTAATGGTGATGGGTTGCAAACACGTGATTTTACATATGTGAAAAATGCTGTAAATGCTAATTACTTATCATTGTTTACTGAAAATAAAGAAGCTACAGGTAAGGTCTATAATGTTGCTTGTAATGATTCATTTACATTGAATTATGTAGTTGAGTCTTTAAAAGAAGGATTATTAAAAAAAGGAATTCAATCTAAATCAAATGTTATTTTTGGACCTGAAAGACAAGGAGATATTAAACATTCTTTAGCGAATATAAATGCTATTAAAAATTATTTAGGATATAAACCTTTATATTCTTTTCAAGAAGGAGTTAATGAATATATCGGATCATTTCTATAACTTTTGAGATTAAATTTCAAATATATTTTATGACTTTTTATAACGGGTTTTATTTAAAAGAAAAGTTTTCAAAATTTTACTCTGATAAAAATCTATATTTACTTTTTTCGATTTGGTTAGTATCGTTTTTTTTTGGTTCAACTATAGGGACTGTATCTTTTAG
>CANCQX010000165.1:0-4520 GCA_947380375.1 Flavobacteriales bacterium | reverse complement strand
TACTTCAATCCTATTCGCCTTGAAATCTAAAATTTTTTGTTTTCCAAATTTCTTTTTATAAGTCAAAGTCGATTTAATTGAGTCTTTTTTTTCAATTCCATTTCCCTTTGATAAATCTGTTTGGATTGCGAATTTTGAATCACCTTTTTTTAATAAAAGAATGGATTTATTTAGTAGAGTATGTTTTATAATGACTTGTTTACCAAATTGTTCGGTTTCATTTTCAATTCTAACAATTGTATCATTCGTGTAAATAATCATTGTTTTTACAGGAATGAATTTATGTAGAGAAGTATCAGCCATTTCAATACTATAAACTAATTTTCCTTCAAATGGTTCATATTTTTGGGCTAAAAAGGAGAAAGAAAGAAAAACAAACAATACCGTTTTCATATCGTATTTGTATTAAATATTTGATGTGAAATTAACAATAAAAAGGATTTTAAACTAAAATTGACTAAATCAGTTTTGAAGATTTTCTTCATTACTTCCTACAGTCTAAATTCCGTTATTAGTATTAAATTTCTTACTTTTGACATATTAGGATAAATTTATGAGTAGAGATATAGTTTTTTTAATCAATAAGTCTGAAATAACTGCTGGAACACGAGGTGCTTCATTAGGTCCAGGTGCTGTTATGACTGCCGCTAGAAAAAATAATAAATTGTTTTTTGGCGATTTTCCAGTTGAAGAAGTTACGGATGTAAATCATCTTTTAGATACTACGACTTCCCATAAATTCGCAAAGAGAATAGATGGATTAGTAACCATTTATGAATCTTTAAATGAGAAAATTGCGGGTATTTTAAATGCTGGAAAATTTCCACTAGTGCTTGCAGGAGATCATGGTTCTGCCGGAGGTACAATTGCAGGTATTAAAGCTACATATCCCTCCAAAAGATTGGGTGTAGTTTGGATAGATGCGCACGCTGATTTACACACACCGTATACAACACCTTCAGGGAATATTCACGGTATGCCATTGGCTACCGCGATAAATGATGATAATTTAGAATGTAAAATCAATGAAGTTGAAGCTTCAACGGCTGATTTATGGAATAAATTGAAAACTATTGGTAATATATCTCCAAAAATATCACCAGAAGATTTAATTTTTATTGGTGTTAGAGATACTGAAGATCAAGAGAATGCGTTGATTGATCGTTTAAAAATTAAAAATTATAAAGTTGAAGAAGTAAATCAAAAAGGAACACAAGTTGTAGTTTCTGAAATTGAAGAACGATTAAAAGAGTGTGATTTGATTTATATTTCTTTTGATGTTGATTCAATGGATCCTGCTTATACTTCTCACGGAACGGGAACACCTGTTGATAATGGTTTAACGCCAAAACAAGCTGAAGATTTTTTAACTTCATTTGCTGGAAATACTAAAACAGTTTGTATTGAATTTGTTGAGGTTAATCCGTGTTTAGATGAAAAAATAAATAAAATGGCAGAAGTAACTTCGGAATTAGTTGAGGTTGTTATAAATACATTGACAAAATAATAAAATGGAAAGTCAGATTAAACAAATTTTAGAAGAAAATTCAGAATTACTTTTTGGTACCACAATTGATTCTAAAATTATTCAATTTCAAAAAACTAGAAAAGATGTAGAAGGAGATTTAACATTGGTTATCTTCCCATTTGTTAAGGCTTTACGTTGTTCTCCTGAAGAAGCAGGAAATAAAATTGGGACTTTCATTCAAGAAAAAATGTCTTATATTTCACACTACAATGTTGTAAGTGGCTTCTTGAATTTTATAATTTCTTCTGATTATTGGCTTTCTGAATTAGATAAAATTGACAAAAATCCAAGTTATGGTTTTGAAACACCCAATTCAAAGCCAACAATAATGGTTGAATATTCTTCTCCAAATACCAATAAACCATTACATTTAGGACATTTAAGAAATAATTTTTTAGGATATTCTGTTGCTGAAATTTTAAAGGCAAACGGACATAAAGTCATCAAGTCTCAAATCATTAATGATCGAGGTATACATATTTGCAAAAGTATGTTGGCTTGGGAGAAATTTTCTCCAATAAATGAAAAAGGTGAACGTGAAACACCTATAAATACTGGTTTAAAAGGTGATAAATTAGTTGGAAAATATTACGTTGAATTTGATAAACAATTCAATGCAGAAGCTAACTCAATCATTGAACAATGGAACAAGGGTGATGTTGATGATTTCTCTGATAAAACCGTTGCTGAATATATTCGTCTGACTGAATCTAAAGTCGGAAAAGACGAAAAGGCAACGAAAGGAATTGATGATAAGATTAAGGATTTAGCTAAAAATGAAACAAGTCTTTTGCGTGAAGCGAAAGATATGTTAGTGAAATGGGAAGCTAGAGATCCTCAAACTTATTTACTCTGGACAACAATGAATAGTTGGGTTTATGAAGGATTTTCGTCTACTTACAAAAGTATGGGAGTCGATTTCGATAAATTATATTATGAGTCTGACACATTTGTTTTAGGAAAAGATATTGTTTTTGAAGGAATTGAAAAAGGCGTATTCTTCAAGAAAGAAGATGGTTCTGTTTGGATTGATTTAACAGCTGATGGCTTGGATGAAAAAATCTTACTTCGCTCGGATGGTACAACTGTTTATATGACACAAGATGTTGGGACTGCTGTTGATCGTTATAACGATTTTCCTGATTTAAGTGGAATGATTTATACTGTTGGAAATGAGCAAGATTACCATTTTAAAGTACTTTTCTTAATATTAAAGAAATTAGGATATTCTTGGGCGGAAAATTGTTCCCATCTTTCGTATGGAATGGTTGATTTACCGTCAGGAAAAATGAAATCACGTGAAGGAACTGTGGTTGATGCTGATGATTTAATGGCTGAAGTTGTTCAAAGTGCTAAAGAAATGACCCAAGAACGTGGTTATTTAGAGGGAATGACTGAAGAGGATAAAAACGATCTATTTCAGTTGATTGGAATGGGTGGTTTAAAATATTATTTATTGAAGGTTGATCCAAAAAAACGAATGATGTTTGATCCGGCTGAATCTATCGAATTGAATGGTAATACTGGACCTTTTATTCAATATGCTCACGCTCGAATTAAATCGTTATTAGCTCGAGGTGGAGATTTAAAATCATTGAATGCTAAAGAGTTGGAAGCCTCTGAAAAAGAGGTGATTAAATTATTGGTAGAATACCCTTCTATTATTCAGGAAGCTGGTAAAGAATTGTCCCCAGCTGTAATTTGCAACTATATTTTTGAATTAGTAAAAACATACAATCAATTTTATCAAAATATTCCAATTTTAATTGAAGAAGTTGAAGAATTGAAAAATATGCGTTTGGTTTTAAGTAAGAATATTGCCAAAGTGATTGTTTCTTCTATGAGTTTATTGGGAGTTAGGGTTCCAGAGCGAATGTGACTTCGGTACAAAATTGGTCCCTTTGGGACGTAATTTTTACTCAACCACCTTCACTGAATTTAAAATAATTTTCCTCTTTTTAAAAGATATTGAAGTAATATTTGATCATATCCTTCATTTATATCAGCAGGCATAAAATCTATTTGGTAAGAAGCACAACGTAGCTTTAATTCGTTGAAATAGTTTCCAATAGATTCAATGTATTGCTCTCTAATTTGTGCAGGTTGTAATTTCATTCGTTCGCCAGTTTCCATATCTACAAGTGTATAAGGACGATTTTCTAAATTAAAATCAACCTCCATTTTTTTGTCTATTACGTGGAAAACGATGACTTCGTGTTTGTTATGTTTTAGATGTTGAAGCGCTTGAAAAAACTCGTCAGAACGACTTGGATCATCTAATAAATCGGAGAAAATAATAACCAAACTTCTTTTATGGCTCAATTCGGCAATTGCGTGTAATGCTTGAATTGTATTCGTTGATTTTTTGGTGTCTTCAGAATACTCCTTCATTCTTTTTTCAAGTTCACCATAGAGGTATCGGTGATGAAGAATAGAAGATTTGGATTCTGTGTGTAGTTCAAGAGTATCCGAAAATAAAGATATTCCAACAGCATCTCTTTGTTTTTTTAAGAGTTCAATCAATGATGCTGCTGCATAGATAGAAAAATCAAGTTTGTTTAAATCCTTTCCTTTTGGAAAAAGCATAGAACTAGAACAATCTATAACAATTTGACAACGAAGATTTGTTTCCTCTTCGTATTTTTTTGTAAAGAATTTCCCACTTCTAGCATACAACTTCCAATCAATATGTCTAGTAGATTCTCCAGGATTGTAAAGTCTGTGCTCAGCAAATTCAACTGAAAATCCATGAAATGGACTTTTATGCATACCTGTAATAAAACCCTCAACAACTTGTTTTGCAAGAAGTTCAAGATTTCCAAATTGTGCTAATTTCAATCGATTTATTTCATTACTCATAGGGATAAAGTTATAAAAAAAAACGATGATTGAATAGTAATGACAACTGTTTGATATTCTTTTATAAGAAATTAATATCAAACATTATTAATCAACCTTTAAACATATTAAAATTACTTAGCTTTGGGACAAA
>CANCQX010000164.1 GCA_947380375.1 Flavobacteriales bacterium | reverse complement strand
TTTGTTTTCTCTAATTTTAAATTATTAGATAAAACAAATTCAGATATCCAAACTTCTAACATTTCAAATTTTTCATCAATTGATTTTGGCGAATAAAAAAAAACATTTTCCATTAATTTTGCTGGACTTCCAGCATATGCACCATTAACTTGTGTATCCTTTGTAATAACTGAATTTATAAGTGCTGTACTTCTTCTCTTTAATGTTATTCCTGAACCTACTATACAACTACCAACTAACCAAACATCGTCTTCAATTATAGTTTTTCTTTTAGCAAAAAGATTGCAACCTTCAATTTGCTCACCACTAGCTACATGAGTCCATATTTGTGAGTACATCCCAACTCGAACACCATTCCCAATTTTAAGTCCACCCGCCCCATCTAATATGGTATTTTGACCAAACCATCCATTATGCCCAACGATTAAAAAATCTTCAGCCATAATTAACATATTATTATGAAAAACATTCCAATCACCAATTTTAAAAATTCCACTAATTAAAATTTTTGTATTATCATTGATAATATTATTATCACCAATAATTGCAATAACATTTGGATTATTTCCCAATATTTGAATCTCTACATTTTTACCTATTTTGTTATATTTACCTATAATTACTTTAGGATCTATTTTTGCAGATTCATCAATTTGATTTGTATTCACATTTATCATTTTTTAACCCACCATCCACTTGGAATAGCAACAAATTGTTTTCTAAATTCATTAACACCTTTTAAGAAAATATTATTTTTGAAAATAGAGTATATATTATTATTAATATGTATTCCTGTAGCATAATATCCTTCTGATTTAAAATCTTTAATAGTTTGACTACTATTTTCAGAAAGTGTCCCAAAAACCCAATAATTTGGCTGACTATTACTCGTTAAAGTTAAAGGTTTAATTTTTTTATTAAATTGTAATTGATCTAACCAATATTCAGCATTTTTTTGTTGTAATTTTAATAAATTCTCAATATTTAACATCTGTTTTGTTCCGATAAACGAATTAATTTCACTCATTAATCCTCCATATCCCTCTAACTTAATATCACATTTTGGATTTATTTCTCCATCAGGTGTTCTAAATTGAGTTCTATCAATTCCATAATCTCTTATCAATATAGCCTTATCATACAGTTTTTTATCATTAAAAACTATCGCTCCTCCTTCAATGGTATTAGGTAATCGAACTGTTTGAAATGAAAAAACTGTTGCAACTGTACCTAAATTCCCTAATCTTTTTCCATTATATTCTGATCCAAAAGCTTCAATACCATCATCAATGGTTGGAACCCCATATTTTTTTCCCAATTCATTTATTTCATCAATTTGTCCAACATATCCACAGAAATGATTATGAAAAATAGCTTTAGTTTTTTTAGTGATTTTAGATTCAACATCTTTAGGACACAAAGTTCCAGTTTTAGGATTAATATCTGCCCAAATAACCTTTAATCCTTTTATAGCAAAAGGTTGATTGGATGCTAAACAACTTACGGGACTCGCTATTACTTCATCTCCTTGTACTAATCCTAAAGTAGATATAAGAACTAACATAGCTGTATTATATGAATTTATAGTTAATAAATATTCACAACCTACAAATTCTTTTAATTGAGATTCAAAAAGCTTACCATACTTACCAAAACTTAATTGCCCTGAATAAATAATTTCATTTAATTCTGGTAATAAATTTTCAGGCATAAAGGGTTTATAAATAGGAATCATCACCAACCATTTTTTATTAATTCAATCATTTTATAGCAATCATCTTTAGTTACCCACCAACCGCATGGTATATGTACCATTTTTTCATAAAAAGTATCTAAATTGGGTAAACTTGTTGGGTAATCATTTAAGTATGTGTGAAGATCATTTCTTTTATGTAATTCAGAAGCCATGATACCATTTTTCTCCATCATTTTAATAAATCTATCTCGATTATTAACTTTTAACGTATATAACCAATAAGATGGTTCAGAATTAGGATAATATTCTATTAACTCCACACCTGAAATACCTTTTAAATGTTCATCTAAATACTTTCCGTTATCAATGTATTTTTGAATAAGCTCTTCGATATTTTCCAATTGAACTAAACCAATAGTTGCATTTACATTATTCATGTGGTATTTGTAACCCTGAATAGTAATGTCATTTTCTAGTCGGGTTAATTTTTTATCTAAACCAAACCATCTAATAATTTTACCTTTCTCGTAAAGATCATTATCTAATATTTGTAGCGCACCACCGTCGATTGTAGTTAAATGTTTAATGGCTTGAAATGAATATACTGTAAATGGAAAATGATTTCCTGTTTTTTTACCATTAAATTTTGCCCCCAATGCATGAGCTGCATCTTCTATTATAGGAATATTATATTTTTTTGAAATCTGTTTAATACGATCTACATCTACAGGTATTCCAGCATAATCTACAACAATGATTGCTTTAGTTTTTTTGTTTATTGCTTTTTCAATTGAATCAGCAGATATATTACCTGTTGCAAGATCAACATCTGCCCATCTAATTTTTGCTCCAACCATTTTAATCGCAACGTTTGTAGGCTCTGCTGTTAGAGGTGTACTTATTACCTCGTCACCTTCCGTTACACCTGCTAATATTAATGCAATATGAAGAGCTGCTGTACCAGAATTTAAGGATAAAGTATTTCCTCCCCCTATATATGCTTCAAATTTACGTTCAAAATCTTCTACAGCTTGACCTTGGGCTACATAACCACTATATAAAATTTCTTCAAGTCTAGGTATTAATTGATGTTTGGGAGGAATAGATGTTTTAATGAGTGGTAACATTTCGGCTTAATTATTGTGAGTGGCTAATTCGTTTTTTACATAATCAAGAGTTAATAGTAATGCTTTTAACTCATCTTTGTTTAGACGATATGTATTATCAGAATTGTATTCTTCATTAATTAACTTAGGGCCATCTTCTTCTAAATACTTTGTATAATTCAAATCTCTAAAATCTGCTGGAACTCTATAAAACCTTCCTAAATCTTCAGACTTAGACATTTCTTCTTTAGAACACAAAGTTTCATATAATTTTTCTGCATGCCTCTCACCAATAATTTTTATTTCATTATCAGCATTAAACAATTCTTTTAGAGCCTCCGCTAATATTTGAATAGTAGCTCCTGGAGATTTTTGAACAAAAATATCACCAGGATTTCCATTTTTGAATGCATACATTACTAACTCTACAGAATCATCTAATGACATAATAAATCTAGTCATATTTGGATTTGTAATTGTAAGATTTTTGCCTTCTTTTATTTGTTTAATAAATAATGGTATAATAGATCCTCTAGAAGCCATTACATTTCCATAACGAGTTGCAGTGTAAACTGCATTAACACTCTTAACTCTAGGATCACGGGCTTTTGAGATAAGAATCTTTTCCATCATCGCTTTTGAAATACCCATAGCATTAATTGGATAAACTGCCTTATCTGTACTTAAAACAACGACTCTTTTAACATTATTTCTCGCTGCTGCTTCTAAAACATTTTCAGCTCCAGTGATATTTGTATGAACAGCTTGCATTGGGAAAAACTCACAAGAAGGAACTTGTTTCAATGCAGCTGCATGAAAAACATAATCAACTCCATTCATAGCATTATTAATACTATCAAAATCTCTAATATCTCCTATCACAAAATTTAATTTTTCATTGTGATATTCAATTCGCATATCTTCCTGTTTTTTTTCGTCTCTGCTAAAAATTCTAATTTCCTTTAAATTTGAATTCAAGAACCCTTTTAACATTGCATTACCAAAAGAACCAGTCCCTCCTGTTATCAATAATACTTTATTGTTGAACATAATAATTGTTTGTATTTATTTAAAAATTTATTTTGAAAATTAATTCATCTTTTATAAATTACTAATTAAAATTAAAAATGATTTAATAAATAATAGCTTTGTTTATTCTTTTTTTTCGATTTTGTAAGCTTAATATTTTTCAAAATAATTTTTGTCTAAATTATTTAATTTTTAAAACAATATTAAAATACATAATAAATCAAAATAAGCCTAATAGGCTTATTTATTTTGAAAATTTTAAAAAAAGATCGTAACAAAATAATACTACTATCATCAATAAACCACCTAAAAATCCACCTAAGAAAATTCCTTCCGTTTTTCCAAACTCTTCCTTAGGCAATGGTAAAATAGGGTTATCGATTACTTGTATCAAAGGTGTATCTTTTCTAACTGTTACTTTAGATATTTCCAATTGTTTGATAAGTTCAATCAAAACTTTAGTATTAATCTCGATATCAACTTGTTGTTTTTTAGAATTTAATCTGTGAACATTTAATTCTGAATTTAAATTTAATGAATCCCCTTTGACAATTTCTATTCCATTTAATGAATTGTTTAATTCAACTCTAACAGAATCTGTTTGTCGTTGTAAAACCATCATATTAATTTTTGATTTTTTAGTTTTCATTTCATAATAATCATCTGAAACTACTTGAGCTAGTGCATCTAAAAAACTTTTAGCAAATAATTCATTTTTGTATTTAATTTCAACTTTAATTATTGAAGTCTTTTTA
>CANCQX010000163.1 GCA_947380375.1 Flavobacteriales bacterium | reverse complement strand
AATGGTATGTTTACTTTTGGAATGCTTTACTGGTTATTCCCTAGATTATTTAAAACTGAATTATATTCTAAAAAATTAGCAAATCAGCATTTTTGGATTGCAACTTTAGGAATTTTATTATATGCAATTCCAATGTATTATGCCGGATTTGCACAAGGTTTAATGTGGCAAGAATTCAACCCTGACGGAACGTTAACTTACCAAGATTTTTTAGAAACCGTTCAAATTATTAAACCTTTTTACATCCTTCGTTCTTTAGGTGGATTATTATTCATAATAGGCGCAGTAATGATGTTTTACAACTTAGTTAAAACAGCAAAATCTGGAAAATTAGTAGCTAACGAAGATGCTGAAGCCACTGTAACTAAAGACTTAAATATTAATACTAAAGGCGAGTACTGGCATAGAAAAATCGAACGTAAACCAGTTCGAATGATGTTATTCGCTATTATAGTTGTTGCTATTGGTGGTCTTGTTCAAATTGTTCCAACAATGATTGTTAAGAGTAATATACCTACTATCTCTAGTGTAAAACCATATACACCTTTAGAATTAGAGGGACGCGATATATATATTAAAGAAGGTTGTTATAATTGTCACTCTCAAATGATTAGACCTTTAAGATTTGAAACTGCTAGATACGGAGATTATTCTAAAGCTGGTGAATTTGTATACGATCATCCATTTCAATGGGGATCAAAAAGAACTGGACCTGATTTGGCTAGAGAAGGTGGAAACATCAAAATTAAGAAAAGTAATTTCTGGCACTACCAACATTTAATACGTCCGAAAGATGTATCAAAAGGATCTATTATGCCAGCCTATGTTTGGTTGAAAGAAAATGATTTACCATTAGATTTAATTGAGAAGAAAATCAATGCTATGAGAACATTAGGAGTTCCTTATGCTAAAGGTTATGAAAAAAAGGCAAAAGCTGATTTACAAAAACAAGCACTTGAAATTGCAACTGATATTATCAATAATCAACCTGCTGAAATTTTAAAAATTGTTAATGTGAAAGACGAGATTAAAAAATTACAGAAAAAAGAGATTATTTCTTTAATTGCTTATCTACAAAGATTAGGTAAAGATGTATCAATTGGTACAACTATCAACAATAAATAGTACTCAAACTAAAATATAATAGTATGTTACGCTTTATAAAACATCATTTAACAGGAATAGACGGAGTATCCATTTACCCTATTTTTTCCCTTCTAATCTTCTTTATATTTTTTACAGTGATGATTACTTATGTCATCCGAATGAAAAGAAAAGAAGTCGACGAATTAAGCAATATTCCTTTTGAATCTAACGAAGAAAAAAGTGAAAAATCAATAGTAATTTCAAAAAAATAATGAAATGAAACGTTTATCAAAAATAATAAAATTAACTTTTCTCACTATTCTGTTCAATACATCTCTATTTGCTCAAGATGGTGAAGCGCTATTTAAAGCGAAATGTAATTCTTGTCACCTCGTTGATAAAGCTTCAACTGGTCCTGTATTAAAAGGGGTAATTCAGAAATGGACTGATGCAGGTGAGGGTGATTTACTAACTGAATGGGTTAAAAATTCAGCGTCGCTAATCGCATCAGGAAAAAGTAAAATGGCAAATGAAATAAAAGGTTTTAGTGCAATGGATATGCCTGCTCAAACTATTTCAAAAGAAGAAGTTACTGCTATTTTGACATATGTAGACTCTTATACTCCACCGGTAGCTTCAACTACTGTTATTGGAACTTCTAGTGAAAATATTATTCCAGAAGTAAAATTAGCTACCAACTACAAAGAAAATCTTACTTTATTTTATTGGTTAGTTTTGACTATTTCACTTTTATTGGTTGCAATATCAATCCTTTTAACTTCTGTTTTAAATTTAGCAAAATCTGATAAATTCAAAAAAAGAATTGAACAAAAAAATGAGAACGAAAACAAATCAAAATTTGATGGTTTAAATACTACTATTATTGCACTTATAGCAGTTTTAGGATTGATAATGTTTGGAAATAATTCATACGCTTTGACTTTTATGCAAGCGGGAGAAGCTGAATTGGCGGGAGAAAATATGCCTTGGTTAAAAGTTGAGAATAGCGATTTATATATATTAATCACAATCAACATAATACTTCTATTTATTCTACTTTATGTAAGAAATATGTTTAAAGAATTATTAGGACTTATAATTCCAAAACAAGAAAAAGTAATAGCCCCTAAAAAATTATTAAAATTAAACAAGATTATAAATGATATTGTTCCAATTGAAGAAGAGCATACAATTTTAATGCATCACGAATATGATGGGATTAGGGAGCTAGATAATAATTTACCACCTTGGTGGGTATGGGGATTTGTTGCTACAATAATTTTTGCAATTGTATATTTATTGAACAATCATATTTTTAAAATAACAGATTCTCAAGTAACTGCTTATGAAAAAGAAATGAAACGCTCGGAAAAAGAGGTGAAAGCTTATCTCACAAAAATGTCAATGAATGTAGATGAAACTAGTGCTACATTAATGACTTCAACTGATGATTTAAGTAGTGGAAAAACGTTGTTTGAGACAAACTGTGTAACTTGCCATAATGCAAAAGGAGAAGGTAATATTGGTCCAAATTTGACTGATAAAAATTGGATATATGGATTTGATATTAAAGAAGTTTTTAAAACAATTAAAACGGGAACACCAAATGGTATGCCTGAACATAATTCAAAATTCAATCCGATACAAATTCAGCAAGTAGCTTCATATGTTTTAACCTTACCAAGTACAAAAGGAAAAGAAGCACAAGGTGAAATAATTGAAAAATAGATCTATAGACCTAAATCTTATGTCATAAAAAAAATAGTATAAAAGATTCAAGATAATAAGATTAAGTAGTCTTAAAATCTTGAATCTTTTTTTCTTTTATCCAAAATAAAATGAGTGAAGATATAGAAGGTAGTTTTAGAGATCATATTTCAACGATTAGTGAAAAAGGAAAACGAGTTTGGATTTTCCCTAAGAAACCAAAAGGTAAACTCTATAATTATAGAAAAATTACGAGTTACTTTTTCTTAATTATTCTTTTTAGTTTACCTCACATTAAACTTAATTCTGAACCGCTATTACTTTTCAATATTCTTGAAAGAAAATTCATAATTTTTGGAAATATCTTTTGGCCTCAAGATTTTTATCTCTTCGCAATTGCTTCCATATTAGGACTAGTATTTATAATTCTGTTCACGATTATTTATGGGCGTGTTTTTTGTGGATGGGTTTGTCCCCAGACGATATTTATGGAAATGGTTTTCCGAAGAATTGAATATCTTATTGAGGGTGACTATACACATCAAAAAAAATTAGATAGCCAACCTTGGAATAGGGAGAAAATAATCAAAAGAATTCTTAAACATTCTGTTTTTTGGATAATCTCTTTTTTTATTGCAAACACATTCCTAGCATATATAATTGGAGCAGATGAATTATGGAAAATACAAACAGATCCTATTGGAAAACATCTTGGAGGATTAATCTCGATTGCAATATTTACATCCGTTTTCTATTTAGTTTTCGCTCGATTAAGAGAACAAGTTTGCACAACAATTTGTCCTTATGGTAGATTACAAGGCGTACTATTAGACCCTAATTCTATGGTTGTAGCATATGATCATAAACGAGGTGAAGAAAGAGCGAAATTCAAGAAAAACGAAGACCGAAAAGAAAATCATAAAGGAGATTGTATTGATTGTAAACTTTGTGTAAGTGTTTGTCCAACAGGAATAGACATAAGAAACGGAACTCAATTAGAATGTATTAACTGTACAGCTTGTATTGATGAATGCGATACAATAATGGAAGGAGTTGGTCTAGAAAAAGGATTAATTCGTTTTGTGTCTGAAAATGGAATAAAAAACGGGACTAAATTTGAATGGACTAGAAGGGTAAAATCCTATACAATACTGCTAATTTTATTATTAGCTGTTTTAACTACACTTTTATTAACAAGATCAGATTTTCAAACGACAATATTTAGACAACGAGGAACGACATACCAAACAAATAACTCTGGCTATATCAGTAATATTTTTGAGATTAATTTAACAAATAAAACTCGGAACAATTACAATATTCAACTAAAACTAGAAGATAAAGTGGGTAAAATTGAATTGGTTGTTCATAATTTAAAACTAAAAAAAGAAGCTCATTTAAAGGATAGATTTATTGTGAAATACCCTTTTAAATCAATGATTAATGGTAAAAAAATAATAAATATTATCGTTTTAGGAAATGGAAAGAAAATTCAAAAGGTTAAAGTTAAATTTATAGGACCAATGATGTGATTTCGATATGGTCTCTGAAAAATGATTACTAATCAGTCACATAGAATGAACAAGGAATTAAATATATTTTCTAAAAAACTAAAATATAAACAAAAAAGTATGAAAATAACTTGGGGAAAAGGAATTGCAATTGCAATGATTGCATTTATGACATTCATTTTATATATGGTAATCACATTAATGTCTAAAAAAACAGATTTAGAAAGTGAGGACTACTACAAAAAAGAAATTGAATTTGATAAGGAAATTAATGCAATAACAAATACTAATAGATTAAAAGAAAAAGTGAAAATATCTCAAAATGAAGACTTTGTAGTTTTACAATTTCCTTTAATAAAAAACATAGATTCTATTAAAGT
>CANCQX010000162.1 GCA_947380375.1 Flavobacteriales bacterium | reverse complement strand
TTTGAAAAAATTATTAAAAGTTTGTGATTCTTAATTTTATTAGCAAAGGATTTTATTTTGGTTACATTCAAATCAATTTCCTTTGCTAATTTTTTTACATAATTAAAATTTATAATTTTTTTTGAAGAGGAATTAGTATTCTTTAAACTAATCAAATTTTTTAGAATTTTAAAATCTCTTTTTTCTTTTATTCAATTGATATTATAGAAGTTTTTAAAGAGTAATTTGAACGATAAAATTTATCTCCATTGAGAGCTAAAAAACCCCATTTTGAAAATGATGAGATAATTGTTTTAGTGAAAACTTGCAAATCTATTAGGGAGTCATCTTTATAAAGTTCAATTTTATAAACTTCAATTAATTTATATTTATTTACATTTTTTACATATGCTTTAGGAAAGGAATCCAATAAAGCTCCTTTTGTTAACCTATAATTTTCTTGAGGAATCTCGTATTTAAGTGTATAATAATCAGAAACCCCAATTTGAGGCAATTGTTGTCTTGTCAATATATCTCCTCGGTCAGTATCATAATATCCAGTTTTTATTTTTGTAATATTCGTAATTTTGACAGATACTATTTTAAATCCCCTAGCTGCCGGCTTAGGTGTTTCAACAATTTTAGGTGGTTGCACTACAATTGGAGGTTCAACTTTCTTTGCTAACTCTGCATCTTTTGCTTCCAATTCTTTTTGTTTCTGTAGTAAACTCTCTTCCAATTTTTTTAATTCCAAAGCTTTTTCCGAAAGTACTTTTTCGGCCTGAGAAGGTTCTATCTCTAACTTTTTTTCTTCAACTTTTTTCGGTGAAGTAGTTGTATTGGTTTTATTTAGAAGATTTCCTTCCCATTTTCCTTTCATTGGTCCTTCTTCTATTCCTTTCTTCCACATTGAGATAAAAGCACCTTCAGTGAAGGTGAAGTCCATCAAACCCTTTGCAGCTCCAACTTGGAAGATGGATTTTAAATTTCCATTGTCAACTTTTCCATTGATGATTCCAAGTACTTTATTTCCTTTAATTTCATAAGTAGCTTCTACAGAGCTATTTCCTAAATCTTTAAAAACAATAGTTCCTTGTCCATTATTTATTGAATAGGTTTCGTTAAATTTTATAATGTGTTCTTAAGTTTTCACTAAAAATAATAAAATAAATGTTCATTGCCTCTATTAAAATTAATTTCATCAAAAATTTGTCTGATAATTTTCTTCATCTAGTTTTTTGATCTTGAAATCAGCTTTTATTTTCTCAAGTGTTTAAAAATTTTATTCCTGAATAAGAATCGCTAGATTTTCCTTACATTTGGTGTTACAATTAAAAACACGAAAGATGATTTTAAAAAAAATAAATAAAATTTCATCCAATCAATCATTGGTATTTGTTGGTGACAAAAAAACGAAGTTTCCAAAATCTATTTCAGATAATATAGTTTCATTTTTTAAAGATTTTTTGAAAGGTGAAAAAGAAACGGATTTTTTAAAAACTCCTGAAAGCTTTTACTTTTTTGTGAAATCTTCGGATAATAATGAAAAATTGAGAATTGCAGGTTCAGATATTCGAACGCAATTGCCGAAAGAAGTGAAAGAAATTTCAATTATAGGTGATACAGAAAAATTAATTTTTGTTGCAGAAGGTTTAGCATTAGCAAATTATCAGTTTTTAAAATATTTCAACGATGCTGATAAACGTGGTTTCAAATTAACAGCTATAAATCTGCAAGAAGATGTTGAGGAGAATGAAATCGAATCAATGAATAATACACTTAAAGCTGTTTTTTGGGCAAGAAATATGGTAAATGAACCTGTTTCTTTTTTGACAGCAACAAAATTGAGCGAAGAAATTCAAGATTTGACAAAAGACAGTGATTTATCAGTAGAGATTTTAGAAAAAACTAAAATTGAAGCGCTCAAAATGGGCGGACTTTTAGCTGTAAATAAAGGTTCTGTTGATCCACCTACTTTTACGATTGTAGAATATAAACCAAAAAAACCTATTAATAAAAAACCAATCGTTTTAGTTGGTAAAGGAGTAGTTTATGATACAGGAGGATTGAGTTTAAAGCCTACTAAAGGATCAATGGATTCTATGAAATGTGATATGGGTGGTGCCGCTTGCATGTCGGGTGCAATCTATGCTGCTGCGTTGAATAAATTGAATGTTCACGTTATTGCTTTAATACCGGCTACAGATAATCGTCCAGGTGGAAATGCTTACGCACCAGGAGATGTTATTACAATGTATGACGGAACTACAGTTGAAGTTTTAAATACGGATGCAGAAGGAAGAATGATATTAGCTGATGCATTGGCTTATTCTAAAAAATACGATCCTGAATTGGTTATTGATGCAGCTACATTAACAGGTGCAGCTGTTGTTGCAATTGGAACGAAAGCATCTTGTATAATGGGAAATGCTTCAGATAAAGTATTTGCTCAATTAGATAAAGCAGGAAATGAAGAACACGAAAGAGTAGTTCGTCTTCCTTTTTGGGATGAATATTACGAAGAAGTAAAATCGAAAGTTGCAGATTTAAAAAATCTAGGTGGGCCATACGCAGGAATGATTACAGCAGGTAAATTTTTAGAGCACTTCGTGAAAGCACCTTATGTTCATATTGATATCGCAGGACCAGCTTGGCTGGATGCACCTGAAAATTATAAAGGTCAGGGTGGAACAGGAGTAGGTGTTAGATTGATATATAACTTTTTAAAAAATTACAAATAAATGTCAGATAAATCAGCACATATCGAGAAAGAAGTTGGAAGTGCTCATCCAATACGAGTAGGTATTTCTATTGGTGATGTGAATGGTATTGGTCCAGAAGTAATTATAAAAGCTTTAAATGATAATCGTATATTATTAGATTGTACACCAATTATTTATGGTTCAACAAAAACACTTTCTTACCATAAGAAAGCGATTAAAGAATTTGATTTCCAATACCAATCTTGTAAATCAGCAGATGAAGCTTTGAATAGAAAGGTAAATGTTGTTAATGTTTGGAATGAAGAAATTAATTTCGAATTAGGAAAGGCAACAGAGTTAGGAGGTAAGTTTGCATTTTTATCATTAGAAGCAGCCACACAAGATTTAGCTTCAGGTAAAATAGATGTATTGGTTACCGCTCCAATCTCAAAAGATGCAATGTCTAAATCAGGCTTTCAGTTTTCAGGTCATACTGAGTATTTAGCAGATAAAGCTGGGGTAAGCGAAGCTTTGATGATGATGGTTGGATTAAATTTGCGAGTTGCTCTTGTAAGCACGCATATACCTCTAAAAGATGTTAGTTCGTCTTTAACTAAAGAAGCTATATTTCAAAAAATAAAAGTATTTGAAAAAAGTTTAAAAACTGATTTTGGAATAATTCGACCAAAAATTGCTGTTTTTGGAGTGAATCCACATGCTGGTGAAAACGGTAAAATGGGTACTGAAGAACAAGAAATTATACTTCCAGCGATTAATCAAGCAAAAACAGAAGATATATTAGCATTTGGCCCATTTCCAGCAGATGGTTTTTTTGGTTCTTCGGCAATGAATAATTATGATGGAGTTTTAGCAATGTATCATGATCAAGGATTGACTGCTTTTAAAGCACTTTCATTTGATGATGGAGTAAATTTTACCGCAGGTATACCAGTAGTAAGAACATCTCCAGATCATGGAACAGCATTTGATATTGTTGGTAAAGGAATCGCTTCTGCCCAATCGATGAGGAGCGCAATATATTTAGCAATGGATATCTTTCGAAATCAGAAGGCTCGTAAAGAAATGTTGATAAATCCATTGAAAATTCAACCTGTAGATAGGAAGAGATTATCAAATTTTGAATGATAAAAAGTTGTTAAATTTGAAAAAAGTCAGGGATATTAACAATATTAAGTTTAAAATAATTATCTTTGTAGTCCGATTTTAGGGTTTTAAGTTATGTCAAGAAAAGAATATGTGATCCCATTTATAGGTTTAAAGACTGGAAATCATCTATTTGAGTATGATTTGACAGATGCCTTTTTTGAGGGAATTGATGACTCAATAATACACAGTGGAAACGTTCACGTAAGGTTGGATTTAGCGAAAAAAGAAACAATGCTTGTAGGTATCTTTCATGTTGAAGGAAGTGTAACTACCGAATGTGATAGATGTACAGATTCTATAGAGGTTGAAGTTGAAGGGGAATATCAAATCATCTATAAGATTGGAGGAGGAGATGTTTCTGATGATGAAGCATTAGTTGTTTTGGAAAAAGATGCTTATGAAGTAGATGTTGAGATGAATTTGTATGAATTGGTAGCAGTTTCTTTACCATTGAGGATAATTCATGAGATTGAGGACTGTAATCCCGAAATGATTGCTTTGCTTGAAAAATATGTTGTTAATTCATTGGAAGATGATGAAGACGACGAAGATTTTGATGATGATGATGATTTCGATGACGATGATGATGATGACTTGGATGATGATGATGATTTCAACGAAGAGACAGATAATGACATTGAAGGAAATAAAGATAATGATGACATAGACCCAAGGTGGTCAATATTGAAAGATTTAAATTAAACGATTTTAAATAAAATAAAATGGCACATCCAAAAAGAAGAATCTCGACAACGAGAAGAGACAAAAGAAGAACGCATTTTAAAGCAGTAGCTGATAATATCGCTACATGTCCAACAACAGGACAACCTCATTTGTTTC
>CANCQX010000161.1 GCA_947380375.1 Flavobacteriales bacterium | reverse complement strand
CTAAATTTTTTCAATTCTTTTTGTTTTTTCATCTGAGGGCGAATCATAAAGAAATAAAACACCACTAAGATCAACACTAACATTACAATTTGTTGATTCATCTTCTTTTATTTTAATTTAAATTATTACTTATCTAAAATAGTTGCTCTGATTACAACTTCTGTTCTTGATGGTTCTGTATTCGCAACAATATTTACCATTTTTGCTAAAACACCTGCATTTGCAGACTGCGTTGTAACATGTGCTTTAACAACACCTTCTTCACCAGGTAAAATAGGTTCTTCAGGTTTTTCAGCTACAGTACAACTGCAAGAACCTTTAACATCTCCTATTACTAATGGAAAATCTCCTGTATTTTTAATTGTAAATTTAGCATCAATCACTTCTCCTTTAACAACTTTACCTGCATCAAAAACTAAATTAACTTCCATAGTTGTTTTATTTCCAATTTCAACTTGATCGCTCCCACTACAAGATTGAATTAAAATTATTAATGCAAAAAATTGAACGAATTTATTTATCATGATTTTATTTTTTATTAAGATTAATTGATTAAACCTCTACCTACTTTTTGAATTTTATTTTCTTTCGTCAAAGAATCAATGGCTTTGTCTAAAACACCATTTATAAACGTATGACTTTTAGGAGTGCTGTAGAATTTAGAAATTTCAATGTATTCATTTAAAGTAACTTTAGTTGGAATACTATTGAAAATTTGAAATTCAGTAATCGCCATTTTCATTAAAACAATATCCATTTTTGCAATTCGATCTAATTCCCAATTTTTAGTTAAATCATCAATTAGAAGCTCATTTTCTTTATCCAATGAAATTGTTTTACGCAATAGTTGACGCACAAACTCCAATTCATCCTCCTTATCTTTGTATAATACTAAAATTGAATTATCAGAACCTTCTCCAAAACCTTTTATAGTTTTCACAACCATAGTACAAGCCAAATCAATATCATCCATCCATTGAATACTTTTCTCTTCAAAGAAATCATATAAAAGTGGGTAATTAGCTATTTCAATTTTAAATAAATTAATCGCGAATTGTTTATCATCCTCAAAATCAGACTGACCATTATTCATATATTCGAAAAATGTTTCACTCTCACGAATATGTAATAGCATTTTTTTGAACATTTCTTGATGATCGTCACCAACCCAATTAACTTTAATATCTTCAGAAATCATTCTCAATTCCTTGTTTTCGATTAACATCTTAACAAGTTCATTATCAATGAATTTCATATTTGGATTAAGTTCATCGTCCGAAGGTCTTATCTTCTTTTTATTCTCTTCAACTCTATGGGCTGCAATTGAATTTAATTCTCCAAAAGTCAACATCAAATAGATATATAAATCATAAATCCGTTCGATTGCTTGCATCATATCATTTTCTGTACGACGAAAACTTTCTTCTTTAGATTGATAGTAAGCGTAAAGTGCTTGTAATACTTTGATTCTTAAATGTCTTCTGTTTAGCATTATCTATTTATTAATTACAAAGGTAATTTTACTTTACCAATTGATTCAATTCTTTCTTCTGCCATTTTATTGGCTATTTGATAGGTTGGAATGTTTTCAATTTTTGAACGTTTAACAATTGTTGAAATTGTATTGTAAATTTCATCGGCTTTGCCCATTGCCCATTCAGCAGAAAACCCTTTTACTTCGGAATAACAATTAATAACTCCACCTGCATTTAAAGCGAAATCTGGAGCATAAATAATTCCTTTTTTCATTACCTCAATTCCATGAATTTCTTCTTGTTGTAATTGATTGTTCGCTGCTCCCGCAATTATAGAACATTTTAGACGAGAAAGTGTTTCATGTTTAATAGTTGCACCTAAAGCACAAGGAGCATATATATCCATATCAACATCATAAATTTCGTCTAAGCCTACAACCTTTGTTGAATACGTTTCAGAAACTCTTTTTAAAGTTGGTTCATGAATATCAGTTATTGTAACAATAGCACCTTCATTCGTTAAGAATTTTACTAAATATTCTCCAACATGACCTACTCCTTGAATAGCTATTTTTTTTCCTGCTAAAGAATCTGATCCAAATTGTTCTTTGGCACAAGCTTTCATACCCATATATACGCCATGTGCTGTAACAGGTGAAGGATCACCACTTTTACCTGGTAAACCAACGACATTATCTGTTTCCATTTTAACGTAGGTCATATCTAAAGTTGAAATACCAACATCTTCAGCTGTAATGTATTTACCTGCCAAACTATTCACAAACTTGCCGAATCGACGCATTAAAGCTTCTGATTTCATTGTGTATGAATCACCAATAATAACAGCTTTTCCACCGCCAAGATTTAATCCAGAAATTGAGTTTTTGTAGGTCATTCCACGTGAAAGTCTAAGAACATCGTTCAAAGCTTCCATTTCGTTTTTATACATCCACATTCTTGTACCGCCTAAAGCTGGGCCTAAAACTGTGTTATGAACAGCTATTATAGCTTTTAATCCAGTTGAATTGTCATTACAGAACAGAATTTGTTCATGATTAAACTTACTCATTTGAGCAATGACTGGATTATTAACTAAATCCGTATCCTGAATTTCTTTTACTTCAAACATATTAACGACAATAGTTATAAATGTTATTTCAAGTCTATTGATTACTTTTGCACCGATATGCAATATAGACATTGCAAAAATAGGAAAATATCGTATGAAGTCACTGAGCTATCTCAATAAATATTTTATAAAATATAAATGGCACATGCTTTTGGGTGTGTTATTCATTATTCTTTCCAATTATTTCGGTGTGCAAATGCCTATGTTTGTGAAAAGTACCGTTGATGAATTGTTTAAAACAACAACTATTAAAAACATTTCAGATTTTTTAACATTGTTGCTCAAAATAGGTGGATTTTATATGTTTTTAGCTTTTATGAAGGGGCTATTTTTGTTTTTTCTTCGCCAAAGCATAATAATTATGTCCCGTCTAATTGAGTATGATTTAAAAAATGAAATTTACAACCAATATCAAAGATTAGATTATTCTTTTTTTAAGAAGAACAATACTGGGGATTTAATGAATAGAATTTCTGAAGATGTTGGTCAAGTAAGAATGTATTTAGGACCAGGCGTAATGTACACAATCAATTTAGCGGTTCTTTTCACAATGATAATAACTCAAATGATTAACATTAATGCAACGTTAACATTATTTGTTTTACTACCATTACCACTGATGTCTTACCTCATTTACAAAGTTTCAAGTAAAATGAATAAGCTTAGTCATCAAGTTCAACAAGAACAATCTAAAATGTCTACTTTAATTCAAGAAACTTTTTCAGGAATAAGGGTAATAAAAGCCTACAGTCGAGAGACTGAGGTAAAGAGTAAATTTACTAAATCTGCAGATGAGTATAAAAATAGAAATATGAAATTAGTTTTGGTAAATGCTCTATTTATGCCAACTATTACATTTCTAATTGGATTAAGCACCTTATTATCTATATATATAGGTGGATTAATGACATATAATAATACTATCACTTTGGGTGAAATTGTAGCTTTTATATTTTTTGTAAACAACCTTACTTGGCCATTCGCAAGTGTTGGCTGGGTAACTTCAATTATTCAAAGAGCAGCTGCATCGCAAGAAAGAATAAATGATTTTTTAAAAGAAGTTCCTGAAATAATAAATATGAACAACAACCCCTTTAAATTTAAAGGTAAAATTGAATTCAAAAATGTAAGTTACACCTACCCTAATTCAGGAATAAAAGCAGTTCAAAATTTAAGTTTTACGATCAATCCAAATGAAACATTTGCAATAATAGGAAAAACTGGGAGTGGAAAGTCAACAATAGTAAACCTGTTAATGCGTCAATTTGATCCAACTGAAGGAGAAATTTTAATAGACGATATAAATATTAAAGATATCAATATCCATGATTTTAGAAAACAAACTGGGGTTATTCCTCAAGATGTATTTTTATTTTCAGATACTATCGGAAACAATATCAAATTTGGAGCTATCGATAAAAATGTTAGTGAATCTGATTTAATTTTGATTACCAAAAAGGCACATGTTTACCATAACATTGAAGGTTTTCCTGATAAATTCGAAACTTTATTGGGAGAAAGAGGAGTAAATTTAAGTGGTGGACAAAAACAACGATTAAGTATTGCACGAGCTTTAATTAGAAAACCAAATCTTCTAATAATGGATGATTGCCTTTCAGCGGTTGATACAGAAACTGAAGAAATTATCTTGAAAAATTTAAAATCAGATTTAAATTCAAGAACATCAGTAATTGTTAGTCACAGGATATCTTCCATTAGAAATGCTGACAAAATTATAGTAATTGATAATGGAACTAAAATGGAAGAAGGTGCTCATCTTGAATTAATTCATTTAAATGGAATTTACTCCGTAATGTATAAAAAACAGTTAGCGGAAGAAAAATAAAAAAAACACAATTCTTCGTTAAAGCGTAAAAATCAATCTATTTCAATATCTTATAAAAATGTTAATAAATACATTGACAATCTAGACTTAAAAAAGCTTAGATTGATGTATCTTTATCGTTCAAATAGGATCTAATGGGTAAAATTATCACAGTAGCAAATCAAAAAGGAGGTGTAGGAAAGACAACAACGGCTATCAATTTAGGCGGATGTTTTGGAGTTTTAGAATACAAAACACTTGTCGTTGACGCTGATCCTCAAGCAAATGCAACTTCAGGATTAGGCTTTGACCCGAAGAGTACAAAAAACATTTATGATTGTTTAATAAATGGTGTTCATCCTAAGGAATTAATCCTTCAAACTCAAAATCCAAATTTAGATTTACTTCCTTCACATAT
>CANCQX010000160.1 GCA_947380375.1 Flavobacteriales bacterium | reverse complement strand
TCAATTGATTTAATTACAGGACGTTATGTAATAACAGGAACGCCAACAGTAGAGGGTACTTTTAATTATACAGTATCAACAACAGGTTCATGTGGTTTATCAACAGCAACAGGAACTATAACTGTAAATCCAATAATAACAGTGTTACCATTAACAGGAGCATCAATTTGTTCAGGTACAAATAAAATATTGACAGGTACAGTTCCAACGGGCGGTAATGGATTATTTACCTATAGTTGGAAATCAAGTACAATAGCAGGAGGTCCTTATGTATCTGCGGTTGGTATAAATAATTCAATTAATTATACAACAGCAAATTTAACAGCAACTACGTATTATGTTCGTGATGTTTCTTCAGGAGGATGTAGCGTACAATCAGCAGAGATTTCAGTAGTAGTAGATGGAACTTTACCAACATTAACATTAGTATCTCCATTCTTGAATGCACAAGACGTATGTATAAATACTAGTTTAAACACGAATATTGAATATACTTTTGGAGGAAATGCAGTAAATGCTACAACAAGTGGTTTACCTACAGGTGTAACAGGGTCAATTGATGCAATTACAGGACGTTATGTAATAACAGGAACGCCATCAGTAGAGGGTACTTTTAATTATACAGTTTCAACAACTGGATCATGTGGTGTAGCAACAACAACAGGAACTATTACTGTAAATCCAGTTTTAACTGTAGGTTCAATTTCAGCACCTACGGTTATCTGCTCAGGATCATCTACAACTTTAGTATCTTCAACTGCATTAGGAGGTAATGGTTTATTTACATATCAATGGAATAGTAGTTTGGATGATGTATCATATTCACCAGCTTTAGGTATTAATTCAACGCTGAATTATACAACAAGTCCATTAAGTGCACCAACTTATTTCCAATTAACAGTTAATTCAGGTGCTTGTTCAGCTCAGTCAAGTAAAGTGTTTGTAGATGTTGATGCAACTCAACCTTCAATATCATTCCCGTTGAATCCTTTCTCAAATAATCAAGATGTTTGTTCAGGATCTTTCATTATTCCGATTGAATATGCAATAACTGGAGCGACAGATGCAGTTGTAACAGGCCTACCTGTTGGTTTGTCAGGGTTAATAAATCCAATATCAGGTGTTTATACAATAAGTGGATCTTCAACCTTAATTGGTTCCTATAATTATACTGTTACAACAATAGGATCATGTGGTGTAGCTTCATTAACAGGAACAATTAAAGTTAATGATGTAATTGTTGTACCAGTATTAACAGCTTCTCCTAGTACAATTTGTGAAGGAACTAGTACAGCAATTAAAAGTGCATTTCCAACAGGAGGTAATGGTAGTTATACTTATTCATGGTTTACAAGTCAAAATGCTTTAGGAGTTTCCCATTCAATTGCTTCAGGTATAAGTTCTACTTTGAATTATGTAACTGATACATTAAAATCAAATAGATATTTTACTAGAATTATTTATTCAGGAGGTTGTACAGATTCATCTGAAGTATTAATTTCAGTAGATCATTTACCTTTAGCAACAATTACTAATGGAAATGGTACTATTTGTTCAAACGAAACATATACATTACCTAATACTGCTACAGTTATTAGTAATGGGATTAACTATATATGGTCTGAAGATGGTGCAGGTTCAATTACTGCGGGTGGAAATCTGTTGACTCCTTCATATACTGCTTTAACAGGGGATGCTGGTAAAAATGTCACTGTTATTTTAACCTTAACAAGTAACAATTCTTGTGGTGTTAAGACTGATACTGCTTCTTTTGTAATTACTGTAAATCCTTTACCGATAGCAACAATTTTTGGTGAATCGTCTCATTTATGTCCAGCGGATTCAATCACAATGAAAAGTTTTGCTGCGAATGGTTCAATAACATGGACACACAATGGTTTAGGAACAATTTTAAATGGTACTACAATTAATCCAACGTATGCATCTTCATTATTAGATGCTGGAAATACTGTTTTATTAACAATGAAAGTTCAAGCATGTGTTGTTCCAATAATTGCTCAAGCAAGTTATTCAGTTGTAGTATATCAATTACCAGTTGCACCTGTTAATGCTGGAGTTGATGATACAATTAGTTTAGGTAATTCAATAGCATTAAATGCAAAAGGTAGTTCAATTGTTACTTGGAATTGGTCACCATCAACAACATTAGATGATCAATATATAAGTTCTCCAATTGCAAGTCCTTTGGAAACAACTAAATATATTATTAAGGCTACCCATTTGAATGGATGTATAAGTACAGATGAAATAAATATTGTTGTTCTCAAAGATTACAATTTGACGATTTCAAATTTAATGACTCCAAATGATGATGGTAAAAATGATACATGGGGAATTGAGAATATCGAAAATTACCCAGGAACTGAAGTTATAGTTGTAAATAGAGAAGGAGAAATTGTATTTGAGGATCAGAACTATTCTAATAATTGGGATGGTAAGTGTAAAGGAAAAGCTTTACCTGATGCAACTTATTACTTCATTGTGAAGTCTGCAAACTATGATAAAATTTATAAGGGTGCAATTACATTATTAAACGGAAGTAAATAAATAATTAGAATAAAACAAATAGAAATACTTATGAAAAATTTAATTATACCTTTCGTATTATTTGCAGTTATTGTTTTTACGAAAGTACAAGCACAGCAAATGCCTTTTAGTAGTCAATATTATTCTAATCAATTTATTACAAATCCTGCTTTAACTGGTAATAAAGGATCGACTAATGCATTTTTAACTCATAGAACACAATGGGTTGGTATTGCAGGTTCACCTCAAACGTCTTATTTTACAATAGATGGTGCCATGAAGAAAGATGGGATAGGTATGGGCTTAGTTTTATACTCTGATGTTACTGATATATTATCTAGAACAGGGGGGAATGTTAATTATTCTTATAAGTTAAAAATAAATGAGTCTAATTCATTAACTTTTGGATTGGCTCTTGGAATTGTTAATAATAAAGTTGATTTTACAAAGTCTGTTGTTTTGGATAAGACTGATCCATTTTTAAATACACAACAAGTTTCGAGAACAGTTGCAAACGCAGATTTTGGATTAGTTTATAATTGGAATAAATTAGAAGTAGGTTTTGCTATGCCTCAATTAATAGGAAATAGTTTTAATTTTTCTAATAATTTAGGAACAACTGGTTCTTATAATTTAGTTAGACATTATTATGGATCTTTAAAATATCTTTTTGATGTAAATGTACCCAAGGGAATCACTGCTTATCCTTTAGTTATGGTAAGAAGTGTTGCTGGTTCCCCATTTCAATATGATTTAAATGGAATTATTGATTGGAAAAAATACGGTTGGTTTGGAATTACTTATCACAGTAATTATGCAGTCGCATTTAGTGTTGGAGCTCGTTATAAAAAAATTAGTATTGGATATGCTTATGATTTAGGAATTAGTAAAATTAAGAGATATACTGGAACTACATCAGAATTTTTACTTAGTTATAATTTAGGAGAGTCAGCTAGTAATTCTGATGATCTTGAAAAATTAAAATTAAAAGTTTCAGATTTAACTGCTAAAGACTCTATAAATGAGATCAAAATGAATGATTTAATTAAGAAAGACACACTTAATGATTCTTTGATTAAACATCTAAAAATAATGACTGATTCTAATACTGTAGAAATTGAGCGTTTAAAAGAACGTTTAAATAAAGTAGACGGAGGAGGAGCTAAAACTGCAGATGAATTGAAAAAACAAGCTGAAGCGAAGGCAAAACTTGAAGCAGATTTGGCTAAAGCAAAAGAAAAAGAAGACTCTACAAATATGGCGTTAAAAATGGCTGAAATATCAATACCTATGAAAACTGCTCATTCTGATGAGTTTTCAAGCCAAGGTGTTGATGCTAAAGCTGGTTATTATGTTATAATAGGAGCTTTTACTAATGAAGCCAATGCAAAGGTTTTCACAAAAGATGCAAAAAGAAAAGGTTATAAGTCTGCAGAAATAATCCAAAACAAAAAGAATCAAATTTTTGAGATTGTAGTATTTAAGACTCAAAAAAGAGAACCTGCAATTGAAAAATTAGAAGGAATTAAATCAGATTATCCAGATGTTTGGGTTTTAACATTAGAATAATTCATTTTATCTAAAAAACGTCCTTTGAATTCAAAGGACGTTTTTTTGTCAGTTTTTTATTGATTTTTATAATTTATTTTTGTCAGATTCTGACATTAAGTCATTTTATTTGAATTGATTTAAAATTAAATTAAGTTTTTTTGTCATGGATTGTGTTAAAGATTCACAATGGCATAATCATTGACTTAGCCAAAGTAATAAAAATGTAAAAATAAAATAGTAATGGGAAAAATTATTGGAATTGATTTAGGTACTACAAACTCTTGCGTTTCTGTAATGGAAGGAAATGAGCCAGTAGTAATTGCAAACTCAGAAGGAAAACGTACAACGGCTTCAGTAGTAGCATTCGTAGAAGGTGGTGAGCGTAAAGTTGGTGATCCAGCAAAACGTCAAGCTATCACTAATCCTACAAAAACTATTTCTTCAATTAAACGTTTCATGGGATCTTCTTTCGATGATACTAAAGCTGAAGCTAAAAGAGTTCCTTATAAAATTGTAAAAGGTGACAACAATTCTCCACGTGTTGAGATTGATGACCGTACATATACTCCACAAGAAATTTCAGCAATGATTCTTCAAAAAATGAAGAAAACAGCTGAAGATTATTTAGGTCATGAAGTTTCAGAAGCTGTTGTTACTGTACCTGCATACTTTAATGATGCGCAACGTCAAGCTACGAAAGAAGCTGGAGAGATTGCTGGATTAACTATCAAAAGAATTATAAATGAGCCT
>CANCQX010000159.1 GCA_947380375.1 Flavobacteriales bacterium | reverse complement strand
TTAAAGTTATAAAAATGAACTATTTATTAATTTGTATTTTTCCTATGTTTTGCTTGTGTTTTAAAGACGAAGCTAGTTTTTCAGAAACAGGAAAAGCTTGTTATTATTCAAGTAAATTCAATGGAAGAAAAACGAGTTCTGGAGAAGTTTTTTCTCAAGAAAATTTAACAGCAGCTCACAAGACATTAAAATTAGGGACTTTTGTCAAGGTTACTAATTTGGTAAATGATTCATCAGTTATAGTTAAAGTAAATGATCGACTCAATAAAAATTCAGGTCACGTAATTGATTTAACATTAAAAGCCGCAAACCAATTAAATTTTGTGAGGATGGGGAGTGCAAAGGTTAAAGTAGAAAGTACATCTCTCTACTAAATAAAAATACTTACTGTTAATAAAAAACAAAAATGAAAAAAATTATATTTATTACAAGTCTTTTATTACTTGCATCTTGTTCCCAAAAAACGATAGAACCAGTTACAAAAACAGAAATCAAAACTGTAACTTCAGAAGATATTGCCCGGGGTAAGTCATTATATGCTGAAAATTGTATTAAATGCCACAAATCATTTAACCCTTCTGATTTTACTGAAAAGCAATGGAGACATGAAGTACCTCCAATGGCAAAAAAAGCAAAAATTGATTCTGAAAAAGAAAACTTAATTCTTGCTTATGTATTAGCTGGAGCAAAAAAATAAAATGCTTCGATCTCAATTTATTAAAACAATTTCTGGAGGTGTTATGACATTAGGATCTATAGGTGCTTTAAATATTTTTATTGATAATAAAGAAAAAATTGATAAAAAAATGCCTGTCTTATTTGTAGGACATGGCTCACCAATGAATGCGATCGAAAAAAATGAGTTTTCAAATTATTGGAAAAAATTAGCAACTGAAATTGAAAAGCCAAAAGCAGTACTATGTATTTCGGCTCATTGGTTAACAAGGGGTACATTTGTTACAGCTATGGATTTCCCTAAAACAATTCACGACTTTGGCGGTTTTCCTAAAGAATTAAGTGAAGCTGTTTATCCTGCTCCAGGAAGTCCAGAATTAGCTCTAGAAACATCGAAACTAATTAAATCAACTTCTATAGGTTTAGATCACGATTGGGGATTGGATCATGGAACTTGGTCTATTGTTAAAAATATGTACCCTGATGCTGAAATTCCAGTTTTACAATTAAGTATTGATTACAACAAATCTGCAAATTATCATTATGAACTTGCAAAGGAAATAAGTGCTCTTCGTAAAAAAGGCGTTCTTATTATTGGAAGCGGAAATATGGTTCATAATTTAGGAAAAGTAGCTTGGGATAAAATGAACGAACCTAATTATGGCTTTGATTGGGCGATTGAAATGAATGATATTTTCAAAAAGAAAATTGAGGCGAATGATCATCAAGCATTAATTCAATATGAAAAATTAAGTTCATCTGCTCTACTAGCTATTCCAACTCCCGATCATTATTACCCATTATTATACTCGCTAGGACTTCAAGAAAAAGAAGATTCTATTGAATTTTTCAATGATAAATTAGTCGCTGGATCTCTAACTATGACTTCCGTTAAAATAGGTTAAACCTTCTTTTATGTTTTCAAAATTAATTATTGTAGATGCATCAACAGTTCTTGCAGGACCTTCCGTTGGAACTTTTTTCGCTGAATTAGGAGCAACTGTCATTAAAGTTGAAAACGCTTCTTCCTATGATGTCACTCGAACTTGGAAATTACCTTCTGAAGATAAAAATTCTCCAATTTCAGCTTATTTTTCGAGTGTAAATTATGGAAAGAAATATATCCAATTAAACTTAAAAGATACGCACGACTTAAAGCAGTTTAAGGAATTGATTAAAGTAGCAGATATATTAATTTCTAACTTCAAAAAAGGAGACGAAGAAAAATTAGGAATAACAGATACAATCCTTAGAAATTGTAATCCGAGTTTAATAATTGGAAAAATAAATGGTTTTGGAAAAGATAGTGATCGTGTTGCTTATGATTTAATTCTACAAGCTGAAACAGGTTTTATGTCTATGAATGGAACTCCTGAAAGTGGACCTGTAAAAATGCCAGTAGCTTTGATAGATGTTTTGGCTGCTCATCATTTAAAAGAAGGAATCTTATTAGCAATGTTAAAATTAAAAACAACCGGAAAGGCTTCCACAATTAGTGTTTCATTGTACGATGCTGCCGTTTCGAGTTTAGTAAATCAAGCTTCCAATTACCTGATGAACAATCATATTCCTGAAAGTATAGGTAGTTTACATCCAAATATTGCTCCCTATGGAGAACTTTTTAAGACGAAAGATAATGACTTAATAACGTTTGCAATTGGAAGCGATACTCATTTCAAAAAACTATGTCATTTTTTAGAATTAGACGAATTAGTTAAAAATGTAAACTATAATTCCAATCAATCTAGAGTTATCAACAGAAAAGAGTTACAAGAAATTCTTCAAGAAAAAATAAGTTTATTAAATACAAATGACATTTTAAACGAAATGCTTTCTCTGAATGTTCCTGTAGGAAAAGTGAAAGATTTAGCAGAAGTATTTGAAAATGAAGAGTTAAAAAGTTCTATTCTAGAAGAAAATATTTTAGGTTATAAAACAAAACGCGTCTCTTCAATTGCTTTTAAATGGCTGTAAAACAAATGATTAGGCTGAAATTTTTAACTAGAATTTTAATTATTAAACTAACTTAAAATCTTAAAAATAAAAGTTAAACTTATTAAAAATCAACAATTTAAATTAATTATTTTAATTAAAATCAACTTATTAATATATTTTTTTGTTGTTTATTTTAAAAATTAATTAATTTCGCAAAATAATTTAAAACTTAATTTAATATGAAAACAAAAAAACTAACTATTGTTGCCCTAATTGGGTTATCAGCTACTATGCTGTTCTCTTGTAAAAAAGACCAAAACACACCTACTAGCACATCAGATGCTGCTAAAGCTACTATTTCAGGAAATGCTTATGCAGAACTAGACAACACTGTTGGAGGTTTAGAATTTGTTCCAAATGGTACTAAAGTTATAGCAACTATAAAATTATCTGGAAAAGACTATAATTACTCAGGTGAAATTACAAATGGAAAATATTCAATCAGTATCCCTGTAGGAAGAGAAACTAAAACTTACACTCTTAAATTCGATAGTTTCAGCGCAACTCAAACGCTTCAAGACGGATCAAAAAAATCAAAAAATTATTCAACCACTACTGTAAAAACAGTTGATCTTACAGCTACTCAAAATATAGCGTTTGATGTTATATATGACAATGTATCTGATTTAAACCCAACTAGCTTCACTCACACTGTTACTTTTAAAGGTAAACTAAAATATGATAGTGATGTAACTGACGCAGCTAACGAATTGACAAATACGCCTGATGGAACAAAAGTGTATTTTGGAAATGATTATGTAACTACAGTAACAAATGGAGAATTTCAATTTGTGATTACAACAGCTCTTGTTAGTACAATAAATAATTCTATTTATTTTGAAGACTTTAAAGCTAATCAAAAAACTAGTGATGGGAACGTTTTAAAAGTATTTCATTTATCATCTAGCAGCGCATCTTCTAACAGTTTACAAGACTTAGGAGCATTAACTTACATTGCTCAATAATTGAATCAAATTTGAAAGATGAATAAAAGCCATTTCTTAAAAAATATGTTCTCGAAATAAAAAAGACATGTTAAATAAGATAAATTTTAAACTGGCATTTCATTAGGTACTAAAAAAATAAAATTAAATATGAAAATAAAATCATTAATAGTTGCTTCCATGACATTTTTTGTGGCAACTACTTTTGCTCAAGAAGGACCAAAAAGTAAGAAGGGGGAAACCGTTCTTCCTGAAAAAGGAGATTGGGCAATCGGTGTAGATGCATCACCATTCCTTGTTTATATTGGAAATATTTTCAATAAGAACAATACTGTTGCACCAACTTGGCAAGGTTACACAGGTAATCTTTCTTTGGTAGGTAAAATGTTTGCTGATGAAAAAACAGCTTACCGTGCTGTGTTATCTGTAACAAAAGGAAATACTTATCAATCTGCAGAAATAGCTAAAGCTATGGCTATTCCAAATCCTGATTTAAATTTTGGAGATAAAAGACCATTGGTAAAAGATACTTGGTCTCGTTCTTCAACAGGATTAGTTATTGGTGGTGGTATTGAAAAAAGAAAAGGTAAAGGACGTCTTCAAGGTTTCTATGGTGGTGAAGCACTTTTATCATATCAAGCAGCAACTTCTGATAAATATACATATGGAAATGCATTGACGCAAAATCCTACTGGTAATCAACCAGATGTAAATCCTGGAGATGCTACTTATTCTACTAATTTCAATAATAATTTGAACAGTGGAAATGATATCTTAAATCAAAATGCAGCTGTTACTTCTGCACGTCTTTTAAATTCAAAACAAAATGGATCATTTGGAGTAGGTATCCGTGGGTTTATTGGTGCTGAATATTTCTTTATGCCAAAAATGTCAATCGGAGGAGAATTTGGATGGGGATTAGCATACCAAAGATTCGGAAAATCTTCTAATGAATGGGAAGCTGAAGGGAAATTAGCTGATGGTTCAGAAGCTACTTCTAAAGTTATTGAAAAAGGTCAACCAAGAAGTATATTCAATATTAATGAGCAAAACATTACAAATAATGCTATTATGAATTATATTCAACCAAGTGGATTGTTAAAATTAAATTTCCATTTCTAATAAAAGTTGATTTAATATTATTTAGAAAGAGGTTATCTTAAAGATAGCCTCTTTTTTTTATGTCTACTATTTAGAACTTATTATAGTATTCTGAATTAGAGTAATATTAAATTACATTCATCCCATTTACAATAACAT
>CANCQX010000158.1 GCA_947380375.1 Flavobacteriales bacterium | reverse complement strand
ATTTTATCATATTGAAAGCAAGTTACGATATTAATTATAATTTTTAACCTTGCATAAAAGAATTAAACTTTCATTTTTGTAGTAAAATAAAAGTTGATTTATTTTATTGTTACTTTAATATTGATTAAGTAAATAGTATCCCTCACCCCAAAACCTCCAACCCATTCGCAATTTTCAATTCAATCCCATAAAAATTGAAATCATTTTCGGTTGGTTTTTCGGCTTCAATCATATTTAAAGCTCCCTCTTTTTGAGGGATAGGCTCGAAGTACAATGTGAAAAATTGCCAATCTTCGGTAGATTCAAAGTTGATTCGTTTTGGAGCTATCGCAATTCCCACCGCTTCTTTTAAAACGTGTTTTTCTGTGCTTCCTTCCACTTGTAAATAGGTTTTCGGAGAAATCTTTATCCATCCTCCTTTTTCATAATACCACGGGGTGGTGTAGCCAAAATCGAGACGTGTAAATTCTTTCGTGAGCAATACGCGAAGTAACGTTGGGTTTTGTTTTCCCTCTTTACGTTCAGGGATTTCAAAAAGCAGATTTTTAGTATTTGTCGCCATATTATCGAAGATTTTCAGTGAAAGTGATGAGCCATTTTGGTTCCATAATTTCTACATGCCTTCCATGTGATAAAAACAAACGGGTAAGTTCTATTGTAGGTATCAACTCAAAACGGATATACGAATAACCATCTGGCTGTTTCTTAATGTGTTGGCTTTCGTGCAAAGGATAAGCTTGAAAATAATTGGTCGCCAAGGCACTCACTCTCAATTTGATGCGTTGTTTCTTTTTATTTGGTATAGGAAATACGCCGTAATAATCTTTCGCTAAACTGTCTAACTCGGTTCTATCCACCGCGATGAAAGGTTTTTTCAATTGAAAAGGGTCGAAAACCCTATCCATACCAAATGTCCGCACCTCTTTGTGTTTTTCAGAATAGCCTAATATGTACCACTTATTTTCAAATTCCTTGATTAAAAAAGGGTGCAAAGTAATGGCGCTGAATGTGTTTTTATTGTACGAATAATGCACAAAAGAAACCGGAATTTTTGATCGACAAGCCGTATAAAACAAATCAAAATGCTCAAAACCCCTCGATTTCGGAGGATTCATCGTTTGTAGAAAAGGAAGTTTGTTTTTTCCTCCCGGAAATTCTTCCAACACAGTCGATAAAATTTTTTCCATCGCACTGTTGAACTTCTCACTCATTCGTGAACCACCAATACTTTGAATAACATCAATCGATTCTTTGATCGCATCTATATCCAAATCGCTCAATGAAATACCAGAAAGCGAATAATCAGGATCCGTATATTCATATCCCCCCTTCGAACGATTGTATAAAATCGGAGCATCAAATCCATCAGGCGGCGACATACGCATTTGAGCGATATCTTTCTGTATTGTATCAACAGCAACATCTACCACCAATTTCTCTCGACATTCCTCTATAATCTCATTCATCGTTGGATACTTTCGCATCTTATTTCGAAGCAGTTGATCAATGACTTTATATCGTCTAAAAGCACTTTTATTTACAGGCATTCCTATCGAATTAACTGGATTTTTTAAAGAAAAATAAAATAAATATACAAATAAATTCTATTCCGGATATTCAGTACGGAATGGTGTTTTAGGTTTGAGGAATAAATTAGAAAGTGATGGAAGTTAAAATTGAAAAAATGACGGAAGTTTTCCGTGAAACAGAAACAAAAGAGGCGCTTACATTATACAATCCAGAAGCGTTGGATCATACTTTGTCGCATCGTATGAAAAGCATTGAAAGAACAGATGAATATACCCGAATTGATTTCATCTATCGTTCTTCTGAACTCTATGTCAATGGGGGTTGGATTCAAATGGAAGGCAATGCGTATATCTCGCCAGTAGGTTCCAGTATGAAATATCGTTTAATAAAAACGATTGGTATTCCGTTGGCTCCATTGAAACATTACTTCAAACAGAAAGGCGAATTTCATACCTATTCATTGATTTTTCCGGCTTTACCATCGGACACTAAAAAAATTGATATCATTGAAAAACTAGCTCCTGGTAGTTATTTTAATTTTTACGGAGTCGATTATTCAAAATGGATAACAATTCCACATCCTGCAGATATTGCTCAATCAAGAAATTAATACTTAAAAAGAAAACAAATGAATTTACTAGAAACAAAACAAGAAATTCTTCGCCTAAAATTAGAATTAGTATCCATTCAAATTGAAAAGTCAGAAGCAATTCAACAACAAGATTATCTCAAAGCAGCAGATTTAAGAGAGAAGGAACATCAAGTAACAGAAACGTTAAAAAACCAAAAAAAGGCATTGGAAACTTACCTCAATTCACTTGTCCCAGATCCGTCGAACCTAGAAGAAATAAATTCGATACTTATAATTTTAAAGGATATTTAACATAGAAAACAACTCAAAATGATTGATAGCAATTTGAGCTGTTTTTAAAATCTTTTATAGGTTCTTGGAAAGGTGGATACAATATCACTTTCCAAAATTCAACTCTTCCATAATTTCAGAAAAAAGAGTCACCGATTTTATACGGTCTTTAACATCAAACAAGTGTGTTGCAACCATCAGTTCATCAACACCTGTGTTTTCAATAAACGCCTTGACTTTGTTTTTTACTGTTTCCTTGCTACCAATAAATGCATATTTGGTCATTTGTTGTACTGCAAATTGTTGGATAATTCTTCGAAATTCATTGGTTACCTCAAAAGGCGCTTCTAATGGACTTCTGTTTCCTGTTAAAATTCCGATAACCCTTGAATAATAAGACGTTGAAAGAAATTCTGCTTCCTCATCTGTATCTGCAATGATGATTGAAAGTCCGGCAATCGTATACGGTTGAGTTAAAGATTCAGAAGATTTAAATTGAGCTTTATAAATTTCCAATGCTTCCATTAATTGTGAACTCGCAAAATGACTCGCGAAAGCATACGGCAATCCTTTCTCTGCTGCTAAATAGGCACTTGTCGTACTTGAGCCTAAAATAAAAAGCGGAACATCGACACCTTCAGCTACGTTTGCGCGCACTTGTTGATAAGCATTATCTATAGAAAAATAGTTTTGAATTTTTTGTACTTCATCAGGAAAAGCCATAGCAGCTTCGTAAAAATCGGATCGAATAGCACTAGCAGTTGCTTGATCCGTTCCTGGTGCTCGACCTAATCCTAAATCAATCCTGTTTGGATAAAGTGTACCCAATGTTCCAAATTGCTCAGCAACAATTAGAGGTGAGTGATTTGGTAACATAATACCTCCCGAACCAACACGAATACATTTTGTTTCTTCGGCAATTTTACAGATTAAAATAGAAGTCGCACTACTACCAATCGCATCCGAATTATGATGTTCCGCTAACCAATAACGTTTATAACCTCTATTATCAGCAAGTTGAGCAATTACCACCGAATCAGCAAACGTTTGACGAAAAGATTTCCCTTCAGAAACAACAGCAAGATCTAAAACGGAGTAAGCAATTTCTTTATTTAACATAATTCAGAATTATCTAACTGTAAAAGTAATATAATTGTTTAACTGTCTTTTCACCCTTTTTGATGAATCAAGAGAAAGAAATTTGTCAATTTTACTATTTCTTCGTACAACTTAAATTTTTAGAAAAAGATATTCTACTGATTACTTAGAAAAGAATTGAAAAGCAAAATATTTAATTTAAGCATTCATCAAAACCTCAATATCAAACTTTGTCATTTTCATAAATGCTTGAATTACTCTTGGAGCTTTTTCTAGGTCTGACATTAATTTTCCTAAAATAGTAGGTACAATTTGCCAAGTAACACCAAATTTATCATCCAACCAACCACATTGATTGTAAACACCTTCAGCTCCCAATTTTTCCCAATAATGATCTATTTCATCTTGTGTGTCACATTGAATTACATATGAATTAGCCGGTGAAAATTTATAGTTTGGCCCACCATTTAAAACCATAAAAGGTGTTTCGTTTATTTCAAAATTAACAACCATTGGATTGGCTGAAGTTATTTTCGAATTTTTAAAAATTGAACAATAATATTCTGCCATTTCTTTGGCTTTTCCGTCCGACCACAAACAAGCATAAATTTGATTACCCATAATTATCTACTATTAAATACAAAAAACCGCTTCAGCTTTGAGCGAAGCGGTTTTTAATTCTACTATCTAAAAACTAACAGCTAATAGCTAGCATCTAATCTTGTCAACTCTATTTTGGTGTCTACCTCCTTCGAAAGTTGTATTAAAGAAAATATCTACAATTTCTATTGCTTCTTCTTTAGTGATAAAACGAGCAGGTAATACAATAATATTTGCGTCATTATGTAATCTTGCTAATTCAGCAATTTCAACTTTCCAACACAATGCGCTTCTTACACCTTGGTGTTTATTGGCTGTCATATTAATTCCATTTCCAGAACCACAAATTAAAATTCCTTTAATTCCTTCTGTTTCGACCATAGAAGCTACAGGATGAGCAAAATCTGGATAATCTACACTGCTATCAGAAAAACATCCAAAATCTTTCATTTCAAATCCTTTTTCTGTTAGATATACTTTTAATACTTCTTTTAATTCAAATCCAGCGTGATCTGCTCCAATAGGAATAATAACTTTTGACATACTTTTAATTTTTTGTAAAGGTAGAAATTTAACCATTAAAATATATCAAATTTAGTAACTGATTAAAATGATTAAATCTATATTTATGTAACTATTTCATTCAAAAAAATTTAGTTTTTAAGTTTAAAATAAAACTGATATAACAACATAAATTAGTTAATTTTAAACAAACCAAAATTTAAATGGTTTAATTAACATTTAAAGATATATGTAAACAATCAGTAAAATTGTTAATAAAACATCT
>CANCQX010000157.1 GCA_947380375.1 Flavobacteriales bacterium | reverse complement strand
CCTTTTTTTTAGTACCCTTTGAAAAGTTACTAATTCACGCGCATCTGAAATATACGAATAAATAGATGAAAAATTGACTTCCGAATAGCTTGACTTTTGTTTAATTATTGGTTGTAAATCATAAGGAAATTGGAAATTATTTTTTTGATCTATTTTATTTTCCTCTATTTGTATAATAAATAAACGCAATAAATTAATCGATTCATTCTCACTAATTTTAAACTCTTTTGAAGTTACAGATGCAACAAAATCAATTGACTTTCTAGCTCTAGTAAGTAAAACATTTAAACGCTTGGAACCTTTTTTTTGATTCAACGGTCCGAAACGCATTTGAAATTCTCCCTCTTTGTTTTTAGAATATCCCAAACTAATTATTAAATGATCACATTCTTCTCCTTGAACGTTTTCCAATGCTTTAAAAAAAAGAGTTCCCGATTCAATTTTATCAGCAATTAATGGAAGAATGGAAGTACTTAAATTTTCATAAATGCAATTTAATTGAGTTTCAGAAAAAGCAACAATTCCGAGTGAAGTTGAGGTTTTAATTTTATCTTCTATAATTTGTGCTACCAACTTTGCTTCTTCGGTGTTTTTTCTATCTTCAAAAACCCCATTCTCACAATAATGAAAATGAATAGGATTTTCAATGGCTACACCAGAAGGATAAGCAATTAAAGAATTTTGATAAAAATGTTTATTTGAAAATTCAATTAATGCTGGATGAATACTTCTATAATGATGTTTCAAAAATGTATTTTTCCAATAAAATCCTGCTTGATGCAACAAATCAATTGGTTCAGAATTACCTCCCTTAAAATACATTGATGGACTCATTTGTTGCTCATCTCCCGCAATTATAATTCGTTTTCCTCGATGCAGAGAACCAAGTGCTGATGATAAGGTAATTTGACTTGCTTCATCAAAAATCACGAAATCAAAAAAATCTTTTTCTAACGGAAAACAACGAGCAACTTGAACCGGATTACTTAACCAAATTGGTTTTAATAAATGAATCCAAATTGAAGCTTCAGATTGCAAAAATTCTCGAATTGAAGGATGACTTTTAGTCTTTGAAAATTCTTTAACTAAAATCGATTTTCCTTTTTTTAATTGTTGTTTTTTAAATTTTTCTTCGTGATTTAACTTCTGGGAAGGTGTTCTTAAAATACGATGAAATTCTTGAAAAGTAATGCTAATTTTTTCTTCAATTTGTTTTGAAAATAAAACGGATTCTTCCTCTTGACTTTCTATAATTTGATCAATTTTAGAATGAATATCTTCCGATTTTAATTTAGCTAATTCTGGAAAATGACTTTCAAATTTTACCCAATTACTTTTAAAAACAACTTGTGAAAATTCAACTTCAGAATTTGCCTTTCCGATTAATTTGTAACTTGAATTATTTAGTATGAGGATCGTTGAACGCAATCTAATTAATTCTTCAAATTGGGTAAGAACTCTTTCAAAAACTTCTTCAATTGAATTCTCTAAATTGAGTTTAAAATACGATTTTAAAACCGATTGGAACGTATTTAATTTTGAGTGAAATAAACACAATTCTTTCCGTTTTTCAGGTTCAATTGAAGTGTAAATTTCCCATTCTTTTTTATCTAAATTTTGAATAAAATGGTCTATAACAATTGTGTCAACATCCATTGATTTTATTCCAATTTCGCTAAATTCAATTGTTAATTGAGATAATTCTTGTTTTACATTTAAAAATTCAATCCAATTGGTCAGTGCTGAAATTGGTTCAACGAAGGAAGAATTTAATAATTTTGCTACTTGCTTTTTAGCTTTTCTTTTTTTAAAATAAGTTGCCGATTTGATAAATTCAAGTAATTGTTTTGCCTCATTTTCTGAAGGTTCTATTTTCCAATTTTTAGATTCTTCTTGTAAGCTTTGTACTTTTTTATCAATAGCTAACTTTCTCTTTTTAAGTAGATTATATTTTTTTTGGTCTTTAGAATTAGGAATTAATAAATTAAAGTAAGGTTTATTTAACTCATTATCAATAATTTGACAAATAACTGCCAGCTTTATTGCTTCTGATAAATCAGAATATTTATCAATTTTAAAATGGGTTTTAAGTTCAAATAAATCCTTTTTCCATTCTTTAATTTTCAAATCGAACGAAATAAATCCATCGTTTTTTATGACTTCAAAAGGTAAAATTGAAATGCTTTTATTTAAATTAGAAGTATAAATTTGAGTTAAAAATTCCTTGTCTTTTTTCCATTCTTTTATCGTTGGAGTTTCACTAATAAAATTCGTTTTTGAAAAATCAATGCTCTTTTTTAAGTCTAAAAATTGATCAAAATTTACTCCACCGATTAACTCTTTTTGATTGAGTAAATTTAGTTGTAATTGTAAATTTTGGATGAGTTGTTCCGACAATTTTAAATTAACAGTTCCTCTCGATTTTGAATTTATTTCCAACCTGTCCCACACTTTTTTTAACGATTTTATAAACTCATTTGAAACTGTTTCAGAAGTTGTAACGAATGTAAAATCATCTAAATTAAAGTCTGCTAATTTGTTTTGAAGAACTTGAAGAGCTCCCCTTTTTTCGGAAACAACCAATGCTTTTGAAGAACTGATTAAAATTTTACCCAATAGATTCGATAAGACTTGAGATTTACCTGTTCCCGGCGGACCTTGAATAACTATATTATTGTTTCTTACCTCTTCAAAAACGATTAATTGATCATTATCAGTAGGAAATAAATTATCAAGTGCTAAATCTAATTTTAAGGATTGAGGTTTCTCTTCGTTCCCTAAAATTTGTTCTACATTATCTCCTATTTCATCTGATTCTAATAATCCTTCTAAATCTTTTACAATTTGATACCTGTGGTGATGAAAATTTCCTATAAATTGCTTTGAGTTATAATTGAATGAAATTCCAATCGATTTAATCCAGTTTTGAAATTCAAATGGTAATTCTAAATTTATCTCAAAAATTGGAAGTTGAACTTCAAACTCTTTGGAAAGATAATTGATTAAAAAGGGATTAATAAATGCATTTTCAAGGTCAAAATTTAAATCAATTACTTGCTTTATTTTTGATTGTTTATGGCAAATTGGAATTATTAAAATTGGTGTTTGAACAGTTTTGGATTTTATTTCCCATTCTAAAATTCCAAATGCTAAACAAAAAGTATTTGTTCCTGTTTCGCGTTGAAATTCATTTGATTTTTTTAATATTGAAAGTATGTCTTGATCAAATGGAATAGAATTATTTTCAACAGATAAATCAAAATCTGACTCTACTACTTTTGTATTTTGAACGTCTACTAATACATCATTGACATTCATTTGACTGATGTCAAGAATGGCTTTTAAAATGCTATGTTTCGTGTCTAAACTCAAAGTGTTAAAGATAAGGAATTATTTTTTGGCTACAGCTCTAAAAAATAAAGAAGGTATTAATAAACCTTAATCTTAACCTAATCCTTAACCTTAATCTCAACCTAACCCTCATTCTCAACCTAAAAACATTAAAAGCTATTAAATTCTATTTTCAATGATTAGTTTTGCAAACGTAAAATATTTCAAGTCTATGAAAACAATTTTGATTATAGGGGCAGGGTTATCTTCTTCTTCACTTATTCGTTATTTGTTACAAAACGCAACTTCAAATAATTGGCAAGTTCGTGTTGTGGATCAAGATTTTGAATTAGCAAAACGTAAAGTAAACGGTTTTGAAAATGGAATCGCATTGTCTTTCAATGCTTTAAATCCAATTGAACGTAGACCTGAAATTGAAAAAGCAGATTTGGTTATTAGTATGTTACCAGCTCGTTTTCATATTGAAATAGCAAAAGACTGTATAGATTTAAAAACAAATTTGATTACTCCTTCTTACATTTCAGCAGAAATGAAAGCATTGAATACAGCTGCGAAAGAAGCGGGAATAATTATAATGAATGAAATTGGAGTTGATCCAGGAATAGACCACATGAGTGCTATGCGTGTTTTAGATGAAATAAAATCTAAAAAAGGAAAAATACATAGTTTTAAGTCGTTTTGTGGAGGTTTAATTGCTCCCGAATCTGATAATAATCCTTGGAATTATAAATTTACTTGGAACCCTAGAAATGTAGTTTTAGCCGGACAAGGAGCAGCTGCCTGTTTCGAAGAAGAAAATGAATACAAATACATCCCTTATAATAAATTGTTCAACCGTTTGGATAAAATTTCGATCGAAGGGTTTGGAGATTTTGAAGGATACGCAAATAGAGACTCTTTATCGTATAGAAGCATCTATAATTTAGAAGGAATTCCGACCATTTACAGAGGTACACTTCGCAGACCTGGTTATTGCAAAGCTTGGAATGTATTTGTTGATTTAGGTTTAACAGATGACAATTACAAAATGGATAAGTCGGAAGAATTAACGCCTCGTTCATTTTTAAATGCCTTTTTACCTTTTAAAATTGGTATTTCAATTGAAGATAAATTCAAAGAATATTTGGGCGTAAATAGTGCTCTTTATCCTAAATTTGAATGGTTAGGTTTATTTGAAAACGGACCTAAATTTGGAATTGAAAATGCTTCTCCTGCCCAACTTTTAGAAAGCATTTTAGTAAAAAAATGGACATTAGATCCTACTGATAAAGACATGCTGGTAATGTTCCACGAATTTGTATATGAATTAGATGGACAATTTCATAAAATTACTTCTCATATGGTAAACATTGGAGAAGATAGTATTTATACTTCTATGAGTAATACCGTTGGTTTACCTGCAGCTATATGTGCTAAAATGATTCTCAACGGAAATCTTCAACTAAAAGGAGTTCAATTACCAATAATGCTAGAAGTTTACAATCCCATATTAAATGAATTAGAAGAAAACGGGATTAAATTTATTGAAAAGGAAGTTTTTTGAGGTTTAGATTTAGG
>CANCQX010000156.1 GCA_947380375.1 Flavobacteriales bacterium | reverse complement strand
ACTGATTCTTAAGATATCTGATGAAGAATGTTTATTAATTGATATATTACCTAAATGTATTGTATTTTCAATTCTATATTGGAGAATATCTTTGTTTTCTTTCCAAACAAATCCTTTAAATTTATCATCTGTTTTTAAAAAAATATTCCAATATTTAGTTTTATCCATTAAAGCCCAATGTAAAATGAATTCTTTGTATTGATATGCTTGAATTATATTAATTGGAATTGTCAAGGAAGTAATTAATATAAGAGCAAATTTTACATTTTTTTGTATCTGATTTAAACAAATGGCAAATGGTATACAAAAAATAGAATAAAATTCAATATATGCTCTTAAGCCAAAACTTGCTCCATAGTACCAACACCACCAAGATGAAAATAAGTAGGTCAGAAGTCCAAAAAATACTATCCATGTAAAAAATAAAAAATATTCTTTTTTATATAAAAGCCAAAAAACACTAATTGTTGCAATAAATAAAAAAGGAGTGTAAACAAACAAACCTTTTTGATAACTAAATAATATATTAAAAAATGCTGGATTAAAAAAATTAAAACCTTCATCTAGGTATGAATAGACGATAAAATTTCCAATTTGAAAATACCAAACCAAACATTGAATAAAAACGATAGAAGATGAAATTAAAATTCCAGAAAATAACACAAAACTATTTTTCAAAATAGTTTTGATACCTTTAATTAGATCAACAAATGAACCTGATAAAAAAGGAATGAAACAAATTATTACAACATTTATTTGTCTTATCACGATTATTAATCCCAAAAATAAACATGCTAATAAAAAGTAGTTTACATTCTTACGAATAAAAAATAGTTTTGAAAAATAAAGAAAAATTGTAATTGTAAAAAATGAATAAACATGGCTATAAGCAGGATCAACATTTGTATAATGAACAAGAGATGTTCCTAAAACAACTATTAATTGGATAAATGAAATAATAGATTTTTCAATTTTGTAAAGTTCTAATAGCTTTTTTAAAAAATAAATACCAAAAAACAAATAAAAAATGGCGGCAAAAAAAATAGTTTTTTGAAATGGTTCTTCATAACCACTCAAAAGATTATTATTATTTATAGTTGTAGTAAAATATGTAAATAGGAAAAAAGGAGATTGTAAAATTGCCGTTCCACAAGGATACTTATTCAGCTTTCTATCTAGATAATCGTTATAAATATTTAAAGAATTTATACGGCTATAAAAAACTGTATCTGCTTTTATTGATTTATCGTTTCTTAAAAAATCGGAGTGAATAAAAAGAGATGGTAGATAATCATAATAACCTATTCCATCTGCATTGATTTTAGAATCTGGTTTACCGACTAAGTTATTAAGTAAAAATAAAAACAGAAAAATAATTAATAATTCTGATACTATCTCTTTAAAATAACTTGAAAATTTAATCACTTAATATTATTTATCTAAAATCAAAATATAAAAGTATTCTAATATTTATAGAATAAACAATTTAACGTGAAGAAATTCATTGTAATAATATTTTTTAGATTCATAATTATCTTAACTTCCCACTATGAATTTTATTGACATTTTAATACTAATTCCAGTCATTTATGCTGCTTGGAAAGGATTTAAACACGGATTAATTATCGAAGTTTTTACACTCCTTGCCCTTGTTGTAGGGATATATGCTGGAATACATTTATCGGATTATGCTGCTAAAACATTAAAAGAATCTTTTTCTTGGGATTCAAAATATGTACCCGTAGTTGCATTTACAATTACATTTTTAGCTGTTGGTGCAATGGTTTATTTTGCAGGCAAAGCAATTGAAAAAGTAGTAAAATTAACTGGATTAACACCTGTAAATAAAGGTTTTGGCGTGTTTTTTTCCGTACTTAAAATGATTTATTTTATAAGTGTATTTATCATTTTGATTGAATCGTATGATGAAAAAAGTGATTTTTTTCCTGAAAAAACGAAAGAAGAATCTATTCTTTATAGCCCTATTAAAAAAGTTTCGACAGCTACAATACCTGGGATTTCTGAAAGTACAATTTTTCTTAAAAATGCATTTAAATCTGAAACGGATAGTACTGGATTAACAGTTGATGAAGTATTAAGAGCAAAAGAAATTGCTGATAGTTTAGGCATTGATGCAAATGATGCACAAAAAATTAAACAAATTCTTGATAAATATGAAAAATAGAATTCTAACATTCGTTTCAATTTTGTTTTTCTCTCTTTGCTTAAACTCACAAGAGATTGGTAAAAAGAAATTTCAATTTCCAAAAATTAAATCAGATATTACAATTAGAAAATCGGGACCTTATCTATCTCTTCAGAGAGGGAAATATTTAGTTCCTGAATTTGGAGGAGAAATGCAATGGAAAAAAGTGAAATTGATAAATCCTATTACAAATTCTATACATGTAGGTTTTAATTATAACTTTAAATACAATACATTAGGATACGATGTTGGGTATTGGTTCAAAACCGGACGATTAAATTTAACTTACGGAGCAAACCTTATTTACAGAACTAACTTTACATACGATAAAATTGGAATTGCTCCAGTTTTAGGATTTAAATTTACTCAATTCCACCTGCAAACTGGTTACCATTTTATGACACCGAATTTTCCAAGAATAAATACAAACACATTTTTCGTATCGCTGCGATTTGTATTAGTAAATAATAGAGATATTGATTTTGACTAAAATGTTGTTGCAATACCTTTTTCTATTATTTTTATAAAATGTCAAAGCAAAAAAAAGCAATTGTCTCTGTAACGAATGATTTATTTACAGATCAACGCGTTGATAAAGTATGTATATTTCTTGAAAAACAAGGCTATTTGGTCACTTTAGTTGGTCGTAAACGTAAAAATAGCATCGAGCTTACCAATCGGTCATATAAAACAAAACGCTTTAATTTGATAGTTGACAAAGGCGCACTTTTTTATGCTGAATATAATTTTCGTTTATTTTTGTTCTTATTTTTTAAAAAGGCTGATCTATTAGTATCCAATGATTTAGATACACTCTTAGCTAATTATGCAGCAAGTAAATTCAAACCTTTTTCTGAATTAGTATACGATTCTCATGAATATTTCACAGAAGTGCCTGAACTAATTAATCGCAAAAAAATCAAACAAATTTGGGAAGGAATAGAAGCTTGGATATTCCCTAAATTGAGGAGTATTTATACTGTAAATGATTCCATAGCCAAATTGTATTCTGAAAAATACAAGAAAGAAATCAAAGTCGTTCGAAACATTTCAAATACATGGTTACCAGCCAATTTAAAATCAAAAAAAGAATTAGGTCTACCCGAAGATAAAAAGATTATCATCATTCAAGGAGCTGGTATAAACATTGACCGAGGGGCTGAAGAAGCTGTCGAATCGATGAAAAAAATTCAAAATGCTGTATTAATAATTGTCGGTGATGGGGATGTTGTTCCTCAATTAAAAATATATGTTACTGATAATCAATTAGATTCAAAAGTACTTTTTTTTGATAAACGACCTTATCAAGAAATGATGAATTATACTTTCCATGCAGATTTAGGATTAACTTTGGATAAACCTACTAATATCAATTATCGTTTTTCATTGCCAAATAAAGTATTCGATTATATCCATACTGAAACACCCATTTTATCAACGGATTTAGTAGAAATAGCTTCAATTTTAAAAAAATACGATGTTGGAGAAATTATTTCTGATTTTACACCTTCTAATTTAGCACTACAAATTACCTCACTTTTAGAAAATGAAGAACGGTTGTCAGAATTAAAACACAATTGCATAAAAGCAAAAGAAACACTAAATTGGGAAACTGAAACTGAAATTTTAAAAGAAATATATCCAGCAATTGAAGATTAAAAAAATACATATTGTTGCTTTTGATGTACCATATCCAACAGATTATGGAGGTGTGATTGATATTTATTACCGAATAAAAGCTTTGCATCAACTTGGTTTCAAGATCATTCTACATTGTTTTGATTATGGAAGAGGGCAACAACCTCATCTATCTGAGATAACGGAAGAAATTAATTATTACACCCGTAAAAAATCAGTTTTAAACGCCTTAAATAAACGTCCTTTCATAGTCGCTTCGAGAAGGTCAAAAGAATTATTGAAACGACTATTAGAAGATAATGAGCCTATTTTATTTGAAGGAATACATACAACTTGGTTTTTAGAAAACAAAGAAATTCAAAAAAGAATCACATTTGTAAGAACCCATAATATTGAACACGATTATTATTCCGCACTAGCAAAAAATGCAACTTTTCTAAAACGATTTTATTTCCAACAAGAAGCTAAAAAATTAAAAAAATACGAGTCAATTTTAAAGTTTACGAAAAAGATATTTTGTATTCGAGAAGGAGATTTAATACATTTTAGCCAATACTCTCAAAACACAGCAATACTTCCTGCATCATTACCAGAAATAGAACAAAAAGGATTTGTATTAACGGAAGAATTTGCACTCTTCAATGGGAAGTTATCGGTATCTGAAAATGAAAATGCTGCAATTTGGATTATCGAAACTATTTGGGGAAAAGAAGAAAATTTGATGCCTCTAAAAATTGCAGGGATGAATCCTTCTGAAAAATTAATAGCTCTTGCCAAAAAAAATGGAATTACTTTAATTTCCAATCCTTCTAAAGAAGAAATGGATTTATTATTTTCTAAAGCAAGGGTTCATGTTTTAGTAAGCGATCAGTCAACAGGCGTAAAATTAAAACTCCTTTCTGCACTTCAAACTTCAGGACATGTGCTTACAAATTCAACTATTATTGAAGGAACTAATCTGAAAGACGTTTCTATAATTTGTAATTCACCCCAAGAATTTATTGAAAAAATAAAACTTTATAAAAACAAAGAATTAGATATAAATGAGTTCAATAAACGCGTTGAATTTTTGAAAGTAAATTT
>CANCQX010000155.1 GCA_947380375.1 Flavobacteriales bacterium | reverse complement strand
GAAATAACAGCTTATCGTTTAGCTAAAGAAACGTTTATTCCTCAAACTAGAATAAGTGAAATTATAAAAGGAAAAAGAAGAATAACAGCCGATACGGCATTACGTTTTGCTAAATTTTTTGGAACTTCGGCAAAATTTTGGTTGGGTTTACAAGACGATTATGATTTAGAAGAAGAAAAAATTAACAAAGAAAAAGAGTTAAATAATATAAAGCCGATTAATAATAGTGCTGCGTAAATATTAATCAAACATTATCACCTCTAAACCATTCTGCAAAAGAAGTTGGAGTTTCTTCTAATTTGACATTATGTAATTCAACATTTTCAGGAAGTTTAGCTTCTATTCGAATTACCATATCCAACAGTAAATTTTCGCAGGAAGGTTGGTATTCGGAATAAATTATTCGTTCAAAATTATCTGTTAACCCTTGAATTTTAGCATGCGGTGTATCATCTTTTAAAACCAAAGTATGATCAAAGACGTCGATTACATTTTTTTTGACAATTTGTTTAAAATCTGAGAAATCAATAACCATCCCTTGTTTTGGATTGTTTTCATCTTGTATTTGTCGCCCGATTAATGTCACACTTAAACGATAGGTATGTCCGTGTATATTTTTACACGGACCATCGTATCCAAATAAAGCATGTGCCATATCAAATGTAAATACCTTGGTTACCCTAATTTTTGTAGCTTTCATAGATTTTTTAATTCAAAATCAACAATTCAACATAAAAAATTATTTACGTCCAAGTTCTTTCAACCTTTTCACATGGGAACTTAAAGCAGCTCCAAATGAAGGTTTTAAATTGTAAGGTAAATTATATTCTTTGGCTGTTTTTTCAACAATGTATGATAAGTTTTTATAGTGAACATGACAGATATTTGGAAATAAATGGTGTTCAACTTGAAAATTCAAGCCGCCTACAAACCAATTCAAGAAGATATTATTTCTTGCAAAATCTGAAGTCGTTAATAATTGATGAATAGCAAATTCATTATCGATATTTCCGTCAGAAGTTGGCATCGGTTGTTCTGCACCTTCAACTACGTGAGCTAATTGAAAAATAACGGCTAAAATAAATCCAACAACCCAGTGCATTATAAAAAATCCAATTAATACTTGCCACCAATTAAAATCTGTAAAATACATTGGTAGACCAATAATTAAAGCTAAGTATAGGACTTTTCTAAAAATCATTAGTAAGTATTCACCTATTGGATTTGCATTTTGACCTTTCGTTAATCCCATTTTATTGTATTTTGCCAATTGTGGGAAATCGTTAAGTGTTTTTGATAAAGTCATTAATCCGTAAAAGAAAAATGCATGAATGTATTGATACTTGTGAAATGCTCTTAATTTTGATTTTTCAGCCAAACGAATCGGACCTTTCGAATCAATATCTTCATCGTATTCATTGATGTTTGTGTAGGTGTGATGCAAAACATTGTGCTGAATTTTCCAATTTAAAACATTACTACCCAAAAGGTACAACGATCCTCCTAATAAATTATTTACCCATTTTTTCTTTGAATAGGATCCGTGAACAGCATCATGCATTACTCCCATTCCTGTACCTGCAACACCTATTCCCATTAAAATGGTGAGTCCAAGTGCGACCAAGCCCGAAGGATGAATCGTTAAGATTAAAATAAATGGCACTAAGTACAAAGAAACCATTGCGAATGTTTTGAAATACATAGTTGCATTTCCATTAGGTGAAATATGATTTTCTTTAAAGTAATTATTCACGTTTTTTCTTAAACTCGAAGAAAAAGTTTCATGATTTTTATCTTCTTTTAAGAATTGTATAGTTTTCATTTTTAGTTTATTAATCTATTTATTTTCTCTCATTTAGAGTTTGAAAAATAACGGGGGAAAGACAAAATCTCCCCCCTTTATTTTCAATAATCTCAGTCTTAATCTCAAGCTAAACCTCAACCTCAATCTCACCCTTAATTAAAGAGTTCCTCTTCTTTCTTGTTCTGCCTCAATTGATTCGAAAAGTGCTTGAAAATTACCTTTTCCGAAAGATTTTGCTCCTTTTCTTTGAATAATTTCGAAGAAAAGAGTAGGTCTGTCTTCAACAGGTTTCGTAAATATTTGTAATAAATACCCGTCTTCATCTCTATCAACCATAATTCCTAAACTCTTAAGAATTGCTAAATCTTCACTGATATTTCCTACACGTGCAGCAACATTATCATAATAAGTTCCAGGTACGTGTAAAAACTCAACACCTCTTTTTCTCATTTCAGAAATAGTGAAAACTATATCATCAGTAGCTACAGCAATATGCTGACAACCAGACCCTTTGTAAAAATCAATGTATTCTTCGATTTGAGATTTTTTCAATCCGTGAGCTGGCTCGTTAATCGGAAATTTAATACGTCCATTTCCGTTCGTCATTACTTTACTCATTAGAGCAGTATATTGAGTAGAAATATCTTTATCGTCGAATGTAATCAAGTTCGCAAATCCTAAAACATCTCTATAGAATTTCGCTACTTCATTCATTTCACCTAATTCAACATTTCCAACCATGTGATCGATGTATTTCAATCCTGTTGAAGTTGGTTTGTATTCATTTTTAGATTCAACAAATCCTGGCATAAATATCCCTTTGTAATTTTTACGTTCAACAAAAATGTGAACAGTATCTCCATACGTATGAATTCCTGATTTTACCACTTCACCAAATTCGTCTGTTAAAACGGTTGGCTCTAAATACGATTTTGCACCTCTTTTTGTTGTTTCTTCGAATGCGTTTCTTGCATCATCTACCCATAGTGCAATTACTTTTACACCGTCGCCGTGTTTGCGAATGTGATGAGAAATTTCACTTTCTGGATCGAAAGGAGTTGTTAATACTAAACGGATTTTGTCTTGTTTTAAAACATAAGAAGTTTTTTCTCTATCTCCAGTTTCTAAACCTGAATAAGCAATTTCTTGAAATCCGAAAGCTGTTTTGTAATAGTGTGCTGATTGCTTAGCATTTCCTACATATAATTCTACATAATCAGTTCCTAAAAGTGGCAAAAAATCAGCTGCTTCTTCAAATATTTTTTCAATTCCGTAATTAAAATTAGCAACGTTCGTTAAATCTTTTGTTTCCATTTTTTCTAAATTTTAGTAATTTATTTCTTAAATAGTTTCTAATTTTTCTTCCTTTCTCCATGATTTGTAGTAATCTTTCACTTCAATTTTCATAGCTTCTTTTGTAATTTTAACCGGTGAGAATGGATCAATCATAACTGCTAATTCTCCTGTTTCTTTTTTACCGATACTTCTTTCAATTGCTCCTGGGTGTGGTCCGTGTGGAACTCCTGCTGGATGCAATGTAATTTGTCCTTTTTGAATATTGTTTCTACTCATAAAGTCCCCATCAACGTAGTATAATAATTCATCAGAATCTATGTTACTGTGATGGTAAGGTGCAGGAATAGCATCTGGATGATAATCGTATAAACGTGGTACGAAAGAGCAAATCACAAATCCAGCACCTTCAAAAGTTTGGTGTATCGGAGGAGGCATGTGGATTCTTCCCGTTATTGGTTCAAAATTGAAAATTGAAAAGGCATACGGATAATTGTAGCCATCCCAACCAATTAAATCAAAAGGGTGTGATTGATATAGTGTAGAATAAATTACATCTTTCTTTTTAATTCTGATTTCAAATTGTCCAAATTCATCGTGCGTTTCAAAATTTGTAGGTAATTTAAAGTCACGTTCACAGAATGGAGAATGCTCTAAAAATTGACCTTTGTCGTTTGTATATCTTTTAGGAGTTTTAATCGGACTGTAAGATTCTGTAATAAGCAATTTATTTTCTTCCGTTTCAAAAACAAATTGATACACAGTTCCTCTTGGAATTACTAAATAATCTCCGTATTCAAATTCAACAGAACCATAAGCAGTTTTTAAACTTCCAGCTCCTTTATGAACAAAAATTAGCTCATCTGCATCTGAATTTTTAAAAAAGTATTCATTCATTGATGATGTTGGAGCTGCAACTGAAACCGCAATGTCATTATTGAAGAAAAGCACTTTACGGCTTTCAATATAATCGCTTGTTGGAGTAGCATCAAAACTTAAAAAACTTAAAGCTTTGATATTATCGTCTAAAGCAACTTCTGGTTTTACAGAATAAGGAGCTTTAATTTCATCTACCATTGTTGGAGGATACAAATGATAAAGTAGAGAAGATACTCCTGCAAAACCTTCCGTTCCGAATAATTCTTCATGGTACAAATCGCCGTTTGGCTTACGAAAAACAATGTGTCTTTTGTGCGGTATTTTTCCTTGTCGTTGATAAACTGGCATAACTTTTAAATTTAATAACTATGAATATTAATTTTAGTAGCTTATTGATAAACAATGTTTTCAATAATTATATCAAATTTATGGAAGTAGCATTTTATAAAACGTGATACAAATCACATATAAAAAATTACCTGATAATAATCATAAAAAAACGGGAGATAAAATGAATTATCTCCCGTTTTTACTAAAATATAATTAGTATTTCTACTCAAATTCAATCAAGACAGAACCTTTATCAACAACATCATTGGTTGCAATATGAATTGCTTTTACCGTTCCAACACCTTCTGCTTTCAACACATTTTCCATTTTCATTGCTTCCAATGAAAGTATTTCATCTCCAACTTCTAAAACCTGTCCGATTTTAACAGCAATATTCACTATACGTCCAGGCATTGGCGCTTGTAACTCTTTTAATTTTCTGACTTTCGGTACATCTAATCCTAAAGCAGCGATTAAGTCATCTAATTCACCTTTTTTTCTAACTTCAAAAACACGGTGATTAATCTTAATTTTCAACTTATGATCTTCCGATTTTTCTTCTAAAATTTCACCAAAAAAATCTTTTCCATTAAATGTAAGGGTGAAAAAACGTTCATCATCCCATTTTATAACCGATCCACCACTGGTTTTGGTTTCTTTTTCATCAATGATCCAAACTCGATTTTCCATTTAGCCTTAATTTTTAACAAAAATAACAGAAACTATTTCCTTTCATACTTTTTAATTAGAAGAAACCAAAATTATTTAACAGATTTGTACTCAAATAAACGCTAGAATAATGAAAAAAATATC
>CANCQX010000154.1 GCA_947380375.1 Flavobacteriales bacterium | reverse complement strand
GAAATATTTCTTTTATTTTAATTAAATTTTTAATTATTCATTAAGTGTTACTATTTTAGTCATAAATTAGACAGCATTTTTATGATTTTAAGCAATATAGTTAAAAATAAATCATCTTTTAAAACTCCATGGTTGGTTTGTTATATCACTATAACTATTATAGCCCAATTTTTTTTAATAAATTATAAAGATCATTTTAATTCAATTGATCCTGAAACTTTCACACTCTTTGGGGCACCTGATACCGTTGATATTTATAAAGGTAAATATTGGGGTGTTTTTACGAATAATTTCATTCATATTTATTGGAATCAATTAATAATTAACTTAATAGGTATATGGCTTTTTGGTGCATTTATTGAACGACGATCTGGAAAATTTAAGCTGTTGTTTTTAATAATTATATCTTCTATAATACCATCTTTATGGCAATTAACTTTAACGGCAGAACCTGGAATAGGTTTGTCAGGTGTAAATTATGCATTATTTGGTTTCATACTATCGAAATCTCGAAATGACAAAAAATACAAGCTAAAAGGAAGATATTTCATTTTAACATTTATGATAAGTATCCTTATTTATTGTAATTATATTAATTATTTTGTCGAGGATATTTATAGAACAGAAGCAATGACAATAGGTTTACTATTAGGTATTTGTATTGAGAAATTAGATAGATCAAAACTAAATTTAAGACTTTTAATTTTATTTAGTATTTGTTTGATTTCTATTTCAACTTTATTTTATGCGCCTTGGTCTTCTGAATGGCAAGTTTATAAAGGAATAAGATTTCATGAGTCTAAAAATTACGTGAGAGCCAAAATATACTATAGAAAAGCATTGAAAATAGATAAAAAAAATAAGCAGGCTATAGAGAATATGAATTTACTTAAGATTGATGAATTAAAGTTAAAAGCTTACAAGGCACATATTAAAGGTAAATACGATATAGCAAAAAAATATTATTTAAAGGTTTTAGAAATTGATCCGAAAGACACTTGGACCAAAGAAAATCTTCATGAATTACCTTAATATGTTAAACATAAATTGAATATAAAATATCTTATTAGTGAAAAAGGTAAAACATAAAAAATAGGATCAAGTTAAATAAAAAATAAAATGCATATGAAAAATACTACTTTACTAATTGGGATAATTATTACACTATTAATAGCTTCATGCAATAGTTCTGAAAATCCTTTAGCATATCAAACTGAAACTCATAGCAGAGGGGATATTAAATTATATATTGAAGAATCATTTAAACCTCTTTTTAAAACTAGTATTTATACTTTTGAAAGTCAATATCAAAAAGCACATATAAATCCTGTTTATTGCACTGAACAAGATGCTATTCAATCTTTTATTGAAAATAAAACCAAATCAATTTTTATTACTAGAGATTTTACAAAAAAAGAAAAACAAAAATTATTACTGTCTCAAGTAGAAGTTAGAAGTGATAAATTAGCTGAAGATGCAATTGCTTTAATTGTTCATCCGTCAAATCCAGACACTTTAATATCAATAGAAAAACTTAAAAAAATATTAACGGGAAAAGATATCAAATGGAATAAATTAAAAACTAAAATTAATGTAGTTTTTGATAATCAAAATTCTGCAAATTTTATTTACTTAAAAAACATGATTGGCGACTCCCCTATTCAATCGAATGTTTTTGCTGTTAACTCAAATGAAGAGGTAATAAATTATGTAAAAAAACATCCTGATGCTTTAGGTATTATTGGAGTTAATTGGATTAGTGATGAAGATGATGCTGAAGTTCTTGATTTTTTAGACGGTATTAATGTTGTTGGTATCTCCAAAGGAGATTCAAAAGATTATTTTAAGCCTTATCAATCATATATTTACACAAAAGAATATCCATTAACTAGAGAATTATGGTCTATTAATAAAGCTAGTAAATTAAGCTTAAATTCTGGATTTATCAATTTTTTGACAGGTGAAAAAGGCCAACTAATAATTCAAAAATCGTGTCTTGTACCTTCAAACTCTCCTATTAGAATGATGCAAATTAAAATAGAATAATTTTACATATATCGATATAAATAACTTATAGTTTATAGAAATATACTTGGATACTATTTTAATGTTTCTTAAATAAAAAAAATAATTAAGTTTGTCCTTCTTTTAAGTAACGATTTTTGGCAAGACTATTGATTACTTCAGTTCTAATAATAAAATATTAAGAAAAAAATAAATTATGAAAACATTTAAAATACTTGCTTTATCATGTGTTTTTGGATCTTTTAGTTTTGGACAAACATTAAAAGAAGCTATAAAAAAGACTGAAAATGAAAGATTCGATTTAGCTGGAGCTGATTTTAGAGCTTTAATTTCTAAAGAACCAACAAAATCAGAGAATTATTTTTTTGCAGGTGATAATTATTGTAAAAATGATAATATCGATTCAGCTAATGTAATGTGGAAAAAAGGTACTGAAGTTGATCCTTTAAGTGCATTAAATTATGTTGGATTAGCTAAATTTTTATGGTTTAAAGGAGATACAACTTCTGCATTTGGATTTATTGCTAAAGCTTTTACATTAACTAAAAATAAAAATGCTGAAATTTTTAGACAAGTAGCTTCTATTTATATAGAAACTCCAAAATTTAAAAAAATTGATGCTTCAATTGTTTTATTAGAAAAAGCTATAAAATTAGACCCTAATAATGCTGAAAATTTTCTTTTATTAGGCGATGCACTTCAAGAAAAGACACCTGAAAATGGAAGTCCAGCTATAAAGAATTACAATTTAGCTTTGAATTTAAATCCTAAATCACCCAAAGCGATTGTAAGAACTGCTAAATTATATCAAAGAGCTAAAAATTATGAACTTGCGAATAGTAAATATAAAGAAGCTCAAACCCTTGATCCTACTTATGCACCAGCTTACAGAGAAAATGCTGAATTAAATATGAAATTTGATCAATCAAATAAAGCAATTGAAAATTGGAAGAAGTATTTGGCTTTGAATAATAGTACAGAAGCACGCTATAGATATGCAACATCTTTGTTTTCAGGAAAAAAATATTGTGAAGCTATTACAGAGTTAAATTCTGTTCAAACTGGAGGTTTAAACAATTTTTATATTGACAGAATGTTAACTTACTCTTACTATGAATGTACTGAAAATGATGTAAAAGCGAATTATGTAAAAGGTCTTGAATCAAGCGATAAGTTCTTTCAAAAAGTACCTTCAGATAAAATAATCGCTTCTGATTATAGATACAAAGGGCTTTTATTATCAAAAAATGGTAAAGATTCATTAGCAATTATTGAATTGGAAAGAGCAATAACAGCTGACCCTTTAAAAGTAAATGAATTAATTGGCGAAATTGGAAAATTACAATTCAAAAATAAAAAATATACAGAAGCTATAGTTTCGTATGAAAAGAAAAGAAATGGAATCCCAACAAATTTATCAGTTGCTGAATCTTTTGAATTAGGAAGAGCATATTATTTTGGACCAAAAGATTATAAATTGGCTGATACTTGTTTTGCAGATGTTGCTCAACGTTCACCAAACTATGCTGCTGCTTATTTATGGAGAGCTAGATCAAGCTTTAAAATTGATCCTAAAAATGAAAAGTGGTTAGCTAAAAATCATTACATAAAATATTTAGAATTATTAACTCCTGAAGAAAATGCAGCATCTACAAATAAATCTTCAATATTGGAAGCAGCAAGATATCTTGGAGATTGTTTCGTAAATTCAAAAGATGGAAAGGACAATACAAGAGCTAAATTTTATTGGGAAATCGTAAGAAAATTAGAACCAACGGATAAACAAGCTGCTGCATTTTTCGCAAGTCCTGCTGGAAAGTAAAACTTAAAAATTTTTATTTAAAAAATGAGGTTAAATTTTATTAACCTCATTTTTTTTGTTCTAAAAAGTCCCCATTACTTACTTCCCTTGTAATTTCCTCAACTCTTTGTACTTTTACAGAAAGAAATTATACAACTTTATGTCTTCAACTTTAATAATTACGGTATTAATAGCATATTTTGCAATACTAATTTTAATATCAATTTTAACTTCTAGAAACGCTGATTCTGATACTTTTTTCACCGGTGATAAGCAAAGTCCATGGTATTTAGTTGCTTTTGGAATGATTGGAGCTTCACTTTCTGGAGTTACTTTTATTTCTGTACCAGGTAAAGTTTTAACTGAAAGTATGGCTTACTTTCAAATTGTTTTAGGATATGTTATAGGCTATATTGTAATCGCTAAAATTTTGATGCCTTTGTACTACAAAATGAATTTGATCTCAATTTATGAGTATTTATTTGATCGTTTTGGGTTTATAAGTTACAAAACTGGGGCTGCATTTTTCATTCTTTCTCGTACTTTAGGTTCTGCAATTAGATTGTATTTAGCAACTTTTGTTTTGCAATTGTTTCTTTTTGAAGATCTTGGTGTTCCTTATTGGGTAACTGCTCTCACTACCGTATTATTGATTTGGGTATATACTTTTAAAGGTGGGATAAAAACTATTGTTTATACAGATACATTTCAAACATTTTTCTTGATAAGCGCTGTAGTTTTATGTACAATTGTGATTGCTAATTCATTAAATGTTAATCTATTTGGTTTGTTTGATCAAATAACATCAACTAAAAATCTATCAGGGGAATCAATGACGAAAATATTCTTTTTTGATGATTATAAATCACCAATATATTTTCCAAAGCAATTTTTTGGAGGAATATTTCTAGCTATTGCAATGACTGGATTAGATCAAGATTTAATGCAGAAAAATTTAACATGTAAATCTTTAAAAGATGCACAAAAAAATATGTATTCTTTTACGACTGTTTTGGTTTTTGTAAACTTTTTATTTTTGATTTTAGGAGGTGCATTATATGTTTTTTCAAATAAAAATGGAATTTCTTTACCTGAAGCTAATGGGAATATAATTACAGATCATGTTTTTCCTACTTTGGCTTTAGGAAGTTTTGGGACAATAGCAGGAGTTTTCTTTTTATTAGGAATAATAGCTTCATCCTATGCTTCTGCTGATAGTGCATTAGCAGCATTAACAACCGGATTTTGTTTTGATTTTTTAAATTTCGATAAAAGAGAAGAAAAACAAAAGAAAAGATATAAACTATAT
>CANCQX010000153.1 GCA_947380375.1 Flavobacteriales bacterium | reverse complement strand
CCTGCTCTATAGGTATAACTAATTTTCGAGTCATTTTTAAATTTATAAAATAAACCTGCATCAAATTTAGTTGTAGTAATTTTTGGGTTCACTAAATCTTTTTCCCAGTAACCAGTTCTTCTTACTAATTCTGTTTTAGTTTTACCATCATTATTTAACGTAACCCCTGTTGGTAAGTTAACAGTCACTTTATTATTACTTTCATCACCGTATTTATTCCATGCATCATAAGCTGGATTTGATTCAGGTGAAGTAAATAAAGAACTAGTATTAGAAGTTGATAAACCTGAAGGATTTTGATCAGTTGGATTAGAAGAAACCCAATCCACACCTTGAAAATATGAACCATTTATTTTATAGGCAATTCTTTGATTTGAATCAATAGTTCCAGCAACTCTAAAAGCAGACTCACTTAAAACACTTGCTCCGTGATCTTTATTATCAACGTGGTTAACTCCTGTTCTTTGGTAAATACTCGCTCCCTGATTTAAATAAGGATCTTTCGTTTGTAAGTTAGCTAAACCATTCAAAGAGTTAATTCCGTATAAAGCTGATGATGAACCCGGAATAATTTCAACACTTTTAATATCTAATTCATTAGGTCCTACTGTATTTCCGATAGATGCTCCTAAAGTTGGCGCTTGAATATCAATACCATCTACTAATTGCATAAATCTAAAATTATTTGGTGAATTAAAACCTCTTGTATTGGGCACTTTAAAGTTTAAACTTGAAGTTGTTAATTGAACACCTTTTACATTTTCCAAGGCATCATAATAACTTGGTGCTGGAGTTTCTCTTATCGCAATGATATCTAATTTGTCGATTGCTACTGGAGACTTTAAAATATTCTCACTAATTCTAGAAGCAGAAACAACGACCTCATTAGACAGGATTACTTGAGGTTCTAGTTGAAAATTCAATTTAGATTGTTCGTTTTCAACTACAAACTCTTCATTTTCGTAACCTTGATAATTTACGGTTAAAGTAAAAGGGTATTTATTTGCAATTTTCAAAACAAACTTTCCATCTGCATCAGTTACTGTTTCGTTTTCTGTGTCTTTTAATTTAACTTTTGCACCCACTAATGGCTCTCCATTGTATTTATCGTGCAATTTACCTGTTAACTGAATCAATCCATTTTGAGAGAATACACTCTGCAAGGAGACGACAGTTATAAAGGCTAATAATATTTGAATTTTTTTTCTCATTTTTTAGTACAATTTAAATTATTTGTATTTTACTTTGGTATTCAAACTTCATAGCTTCGCCTAAAATCATTCTTTTAAATGATGATTTTACTTGTAACTAAATGATTTGAAAATGATTTTAATGTCTGAATTTCAGTATTCAGAATTAATTTTTAGAATTTCAAAAGATCAAATAAATACTCTTTATCTTTCCAAACATTTGATAATTCTACAACAGGTCCTATCACAATTACTCCTGGCGCCGGGATGTTTGCAGCATTCTCTGTTATTGAATCGATTGTTCCAACCACCGAAATTTGATTTGAAAGTGATCCATTGCTTACAACTGCAACTGCTTCCTCACTCTTACCAAACTTTTTGTAAATTTTAGTGATTTCATTTAGTTTCGACAATCCCATTAAAATTACTACTGTAGCCGAAGATTGAGCCGCGATTTCAATCTCTGGATTTAAACTACCATCCGTCAATGTACCTGTCAAAACGAAAAAGCTATTACTAACTCCTCTATGTGTAACTGGTATACCAGCTAATGCAGGAACAGAAATAGAACTTGATATTCCAGGAACTACTGTTGTTGGAATATTAAATGCTTCTGCGTGAAGAATTTCTTCAAACCCTCTTCCAAACACAAAAGAATCTCCTCCTTTTAATCGAACAACATGACCATATAGGAATGCCTGATCTACAATTAATTGGTTAATTTCTTCTTGTGAAAAAGCTTTGTATCCTCTTCTTTTTCCTACAAATATTTTTTTTGCATTCGGTGCAAAATCTAACAATTCTTCATTTACTAAAGCATCGTATAAAATTACATCGGCTGATTTTATTGCGTTAATACCTTTTAAAGTGATTAATTCAATATCGCCTGGTCCAGCACCTACTAATGTTATTTTTGGTTTATTTTCTAATATCTTCATTTTCTTCTTTTTTTGTTGACACGCAATAAATTGCATCTTTACGATTTTTTATAATTGTGGAGACGTAAAATTTTACGTCTCAAGTATGATTTTTGGGGGAACAATAATTATCCCCATTCACATTCGAAAATCTTTTGCTTTTGAAATGAAATTATTAACCTCTGAATAATAGGATTTTGCGAACTCTTTTGATGGTTCATATTTGTTAATCTGCAAAATAAAATCTGCAAAATTTGGTATATTGAATGAACTAAATTTTTCTTCTAAATGCTTATCGAAATCTGCAATTATTCCAGATTGTGTATTGCAATGTACTTTTTGATCTAATAACAAGGCTTTTGCAGTATGAATACCTGCTGAATAAGTATGATAAATCGCATCAGCGAAACGATCATCTGCAATTGACTTAAAGGCTGCATCTAATTTTTCTTCCGCATCAAAAATTAAAGTAGCAACTAAATCAATCATTACACCAGCACACTCACCTACTCCAATTGCAATATTAAATTGCTCCTCGTGTCCCCAATCGATATAATCTTCAGGCTTTAAAGTTGTTGTATCAGTTAAAGGTTTTAATAAATCATAAAAATATTTATTTCCTTTTCTATCATAATATGTATTAAACAACTCATCTTCTGTTTGATTTTCATTATAATCATCTAATAGATAACGAATTACATTTAAAACTCTTTTACTCGGAACTTTTATTACTTTTTCAGCAATTCTACCATTACCATTTCCTAATTTCCCTCCTCCTAATAATACTTGTAAAGAAGGAATAGTTAAACCATTTACTTTTTGTGAACTTCCATGAAATCCTATGTGCGCTAAACCATGCTGACCACATGAATTCATACACCCACTTATTTTTATTTTAATTTCTTGATTAAATATCAATTCAGGATATTCTTCTCTCACAACACTTTCAATAACTTTAGCAACGTTTGTAGAGTCAGAAATTCCTAAATTACATGTGTCTGTTCCTGGACAAGCTGTAACATCTGCTACACTATTAAATCCACTTGCAGCTAAACCTATTTCTTTTAATTCAGTATATAAATTTTCTAAGTCTTCTGCTTTAATAAATTTCAATAATAAACTTTGGTCAATTGTAAAACGAATATCATCTGCAGCATATTTTGAAACAATATCTGCTAATTGACGTGCTTGTTTTGTGTTGAAATTTCCAATAAGTACCTTTACAAAAGCTGCGAAATAACCTTTTTGTTTTTGCTCGCAGATATTTGTTTTAACCCATACTTTGAAACTATTATCTGATATTGAATTTACAAATTCTTCTTTCGTTTGAATTGAAGTTAAAGGTGTATTGTAAACTGCTTGTTGATCAAACAATTTAAAATCTTCAGTATGATTGTATTGAACAGCTTTTCTTTCAGTATCGGTTAAACTAATAAATTCCTCAATTCCTATCTTAGAAATTAAGTATTTAATTCTTGCTTTAGCTCTTGAATTTCTTTCACCAAAACGATCAAAAACTCTAATTGAAGCTTCTAAAAATGGTATAATTTCTTCCTCAGTTAAAAACTCGTGTGCAACTTTAGCTAAAAAAGGCTGAGCTCCTAGACCTCCACCAACAAGTATTTTAAAACCTCTTTTCTCTACTCCATTTTCAATTTTCAATTTCGGAATAAAACCAAAATCGTGAATAAAAGAATAAACATCATCTTCATCACTCGAACTGAAAGAAATTTTAATTTTTCTACCCAATTCTTGTCCAAATGGTTTGCGTAAGAAATAACGAAATACCAAATCTGCATAGGGTGAAACATCAAAAGGCTCATTTGCATCAATTCCTGCTAATGAACTCGCTGTAACATTTCTTACAGTATTGCCACAAGCCTCTCTCAAAGTAACATCATCTTTCTCTAAATCAGCCCACAATTCTGGCGTTCTATCTAAACTAACATAATGAATTTGAATATCTTGTCGAGTTGTAATATGTAAATGCCCTGTACTATATTCATCGCTTACATCAGAAATTCGTTTCAATTGTTGAGTAGTTACTTTTCCGAAAGGCAATTTTATACGAATCATTTGAACACCTTGTTGACGTTGTCCATAAACTCCTCTTGCTAAACGAATAGCACGAAATTTGTCTTCGTGTAAAGTTCCATTCTTAAAAGCTTCAATACGTTGACCTAAATCAATGATATCTTGCTGAACAATTGGGTTTTCTAATTCTGATAAAAAGCTCTCCATATTCTACTTTCAATTTTTAAATTCGATGCAAATCTATAGATTGATTTTTGATTAAAAAAGCTTTTTCAAATAAAAATTTGATAAAATCTATAGTTTTAATAGGACAATACATTTAAGTTGTTAATTATCAATAAAATAAATAGTAAAATAAATTTAATAAAAATTAGCAAAAAAACTAAATAGGTATGAAAATTGAAGCTTAAAACGAGATTATATAACAAAAAAATAAAAGTAGATTTATGCTTAAAGTTTGAAAATAATCAAATAATTTTCAGGTTAAAAAGCTTACATTTGTACCTTAAAATTTATACTATGACAAACGTAGCAGTAATCGGATCAGGAACAATGGGGAATGGAATAGCTCATACATTCGCTCAATTTGGATATAAAGTTTCATTAATCGACTTATCTCAAACAGCTTTAGACAAAGGAATTGAAACCATTTCTAAAAATTTAGATCGTCAGGTTGGTAAAGGATCGATTACAGAACAAGAAAAAATAAATACGCTTTTAAATATAACATCCTATACTTCAATTGAAGAAGGTGTTAAAAATGCTGAATTAGTTGTTGAAGCAGCTACTGAAAATATAGATTTAAAATTAAAGATATTTGCTGATTTAGATAAATTTACTAGTCCTAATGTTATTTTAGCTTCAAACACTTCTTCGATTTCAATTACTAAAATTGCTTCTGTCACTTCTCGACCTGAAAAAGTAATTGGAATGCATTTTATGAATCCAGTTCCAGTTATGAAATTGGTTGAAATTATTCGTGGATATTCAACTTCAGATGAAGTAACAAATACAATTATGGAGCTTTCTAAAAAATTAAACAAAGTTCCTGTTGAGGTAAACGATTATCC
>CANCQX010000152.1 GCA_947380375.1 Flavobacteriales bacterium | reverse complement strand
ATTTTATTAATCTTTGTTTCTAAAACATTTATCTTAAACCAACTTCTAGCTTAACTTGTATATTAATTATTGTTTAGATTAGATTTAATAAATGCTACAAAGTAAAATTATAAATTATTATCATTTGTTCGCTCATGATTATTTGAATTATCAATTGTAAAATTCAAAGAAACTAAAAGACAAATCCAAAAACTATAAAATACTATTCCACTCTGTCTTTGCATCATAGATTCAAAAAGTGAATTAAACAATAGATTAGTCGCTAACAATAATAATATCCAATTTCTAAATTTAAAAGATAAATAAATTGAATAACAAATTATCAGAACAAAAATAATGAGCCCCAAAAAGCCTATTTCAACTCCAGTTTGAAAAAATTGATTATGAGGATTATACATTCTTTTTGAAAGTTTTATTTGCTTTAATTTTATTAATTCTTTACTTAAGTAATCATCTACATTTCCAGTTCCAACACCAAAAGGATGTTTAAAAAAAACTTGTGAAGAAACAGTCCACAAAGAGATTCTAACTTCTGTACCAGACATGGGATAAGCTCTAGTTTTTACAAAATCAGATGGTGATTTTAAGTATTCATCAACAAAAAATTTAGCATTATACCACTCTCCATTCACTTGCGGTATAGTAGTGATTGCTATATAACAAGTAAATGGTAAAACTATTATTGATAAATAAAATAATAATTTTGTAAAAGTTTTTTTAATCCAATAAATTACTATAACAGCAATTGCTATTAAAAGAAATAATATACCTGATAAACTCAAAAGTAAACCATGCATAAAAATGAAAAAAAGAATAAAGGGTATTACCCATTTTACATGAAAAAATCTCCATTTTTCTTTCAATCCTTTAATTGCCATTCCAATACTTGTAATTAAATATGCAGAAAGATATGTAGGATGATGATAGGGAGATACTGAAGATGCTAATAAACAAGCTCTTCCTGTACCTGTTGTGAAATAACAATTTAAACCGTTTATTAATCCCATTAACGTGATAATCAATGTGCCTAAAATAAACCCCATAAAAATTAAATTCAATTTAATTTCTTTTGTTGGTCTAAATGAAAAGAGTAAAGGAAAAAACAAAAATGATAATTTATTCTCAAGGTAAATTGCAGATTGAGTCGGATTATTTGTAAATAAAACTCCTATTAAAAAAGCAATGTATAATAAAATAAATAAAGCACCTACCTTGTTCAATTTGAAAGATAAATGCTTTTTAACATATCCAATAATTATAACAGTTATTAATCCTAGCATTAATAAACCTATTAACTTTGGATGTAATACAAAACCAAAAGCAAAGATCCCTAAATAGGAACTCAATACTTGAAAATATTTAGAACTTCGACTCATTTTAAAATTAATTGTTGGTACAATTGTAAAAACTTTTCAATACTATTTGTTCTAGAAGCTTTTTGAAAAACCAACTCCTTGTTATTCAAATTAACTCTATTATAATCAAGCAACAAAGCTTCTTCCAATGGATTACTACCTTCTTTTTCTATTACACCATTAAATGAATCTTGAATCCATTCATGCGAAACTGGTAAATCAGATAAAATAGGAATACAACCTGCAGACATTGCTTCTAAAACACTTACAGAAGTTCCATCCGACTCTGGAATAGAAACGAACATTTTTGCTTTTGAATACCAATCTTTATTTTCATTTGAATTCAACCAACCAACAAATTCAACGTTGTTTTCCAAATGATTTTCTTTTACCATTTGCTTTAATAATTCTGTTTGATCTCCAGAACCTGCTATCACTAATTTCCAATCTGGATATTTATCGTTAAATTGCTTAAAATAGTGAATAATTTGATCAATACGGTATAAAGATTTATGTAAACGGTTAGAATAAATAATTTTTAATTTTTCTTTTTCTTCAACCATTTCAATTCCATATTGAAGTAAAATATATTTTGAATTAGAACTTTCTAATTTGTTCATCGAATCAATCATTACTGAGGCATCTGCCGTTACAAAGTTGGATCTTTGAAGTATTTTAATGGTTAAAAACTTAAAAAAAACATTTATAAACGGAATCAATAATACATCACTTCCCCATGCAGTTGAAACAATTGGACGTTTCAATTTTGAAGCTACCCTTGATACAAAATATGCTAAACGATTTAACTGATGAATATGAATTACATCAGGGTTTAAATATGCTATGTGTTTTTTTAAAATTAGGTAGTTTTTAAAGATTGAAAAAGGATTCAATTTTCTAAAATCAACATTTTTTTCTGTTCTTATTTCTGGAAATGAACATTTATCTTCAGTTAACAAATGTAAATCAGACTCTTTTTTCGAAAGACTTTTAACAAACGAAGAGACATGAATAGAATTTGATCCGACAATTAATACCTTCATTTTATGGTCAATTTATAAATCAAATTAATTAAATTATTAATTTGATTTTTTCTATGAAAAGTTTGAATATTAGCCTTAGTAGCACATTTTATTGCCCCTTGTTTTTTTGTGCTTAAAGCTTGTAATAAAATATGTTTATTTTCTTGTTGGTCTGCAAACTCTGCAACATATCCACAATCTAATTCATTAATCAACTGAGCTGCTACATCATCTTTATCTACAAATGCTAAAATAGGTTTCTCAGCAGAAATATAATCAAATATTTTACCCGAGAAAACTCCCTTATTTACTGTTCTAGGATGAATTAATATATTACCATCCATTTTATTCATCTCCTTTATTGCATCTAGATAACCAATGCTAGGATGTTTAAATACTATGTCTTTTAACGAATTAGGAATTGAAAAATTATTATGTGCTCCATATATATGAATGCTAAATTTTAATAAAGGATTTTCTTTTCTAATTTCAACCAAACTATTAAAAACATAATCCGGTTTTCTTTCTCCGTAAAAACTACCAAAATAGCCAAATTTAAATTCATCTGAATCTAAAGTATTACTACTAAATGTTAATTTATGATCAAACCCATTTCTAATTTCTTCAAAAAAAAGAACTGATGAACAAATAGATTTAAACTCATTTACAATAGGTTGGCTAACACAAGTAATTGCAGAAGCATATTTATCTACTTCTTTTTCTATTTCTATTAATTCATTTTTAGTTTTTAAATCAATGTATGGATTTGAACTCATTTCGTCACGCATATCAGCTATCCATGGAACATTTTGAAATTCTTTACAAAAATTTATTGCTACTAAATGTGCCTCCTGAGGTGCAAAAGAAGAAATAATCAAACCGAATGAATCTTTCAAATGTTGATTTTTTAATTTTTTAATGGTAGAATTTCTCCAAGTTGATAATGGATTTTTAACAACATATTTAAAAAATATTCTTAATGCAGTTTTAGTTTGATGTATAATTTTATGATCTGATTGTTTTGCTTTTAATTTGGTAAATAATTTATTTGAAGTGGAATAATGAATTTGCAAATTATTAGATTTTATTTCTGTTTTTTCATTTTCACCTAAACAAAAAACTTCCACATCAAATTCTTCTGATAAATAATTTGCAAAAGCATTCATACGACTAACAGCAACACCATTTATAGGTGGATACCAAGTAGTAATTAAAGCAATTCTTTTTCTATTTGTTTGCAACTTCATTTATCTTTTTAATATAGTTACCAATCACTTTATTTTTATTATAATTCTCTTTTACAAATTTAATATTATCAAGATTAGGTTCATAATTTCTATCTTTTATCTTTTCTGACAATTCAATTATAATTTGATTTAATTCTTGAATTGAACTTACTAAATAACATTTTTCATAAGGATAACTCCAAATAACTTCGCAACCATAACTTAAAGCTTCAGTTACTGCTAATGAGTTTCCGTCATGTTGTGTTAATCGAACAAAAATAGGAACACTTTTCATGATTTTTTTAACTTCTTCATCAGTTATCCAACCATAGAAATAAATATTCTCAATTTTATCTAAATCCTTGCTATCTATGCCGATTATATGAAAATCTATGTCAGGATTTACTTTTGCAGAAGCTTTAACTATTTCATATCCATAAAATTCCTCTCTTCCTTTTCCAATGTATGATAAAACCGAAATTTTAGGGAATTTTTCACGATGTTGATCTGTTTCTATATATTTAAAAGGTAATATTTCAATTGATTTTAAAACACCATTTAATTCATCTTTTAACCAAGGAGCATCCGTAAAATGTGTAGCATAATCAATATACCTTTTATTTATCGTTTTTGATTTATATCTTTCGACTGCTAAAGACACATCTGTTCCCTGCCATTGCATCATAAGTTTCTTTTTAAATCTGATAACCCAATTCAATGAACCACTTTCATCAGAAACACCATTAAAAGATATGACAATTTTAGCAAATAAAAGTAAAAAAATAAATTTTATTTTATCTATTTTAGAATAATAAGTATTGGTAAAAATATATCTGTTATTGGGATCTAACAAATTTAAATCTCTAACTAGTCTTTGAGAAAATAACGGCAAACCATTTACTAAAACCAACATATATTTATTTTACCATTAATTGAGAATCGTGGGATTTTATCATTTTAACATACCATAATAATAACATTAAATAGTATATACTAAACAAAGAACTATATATTAATAATGAATTAAATATATTGAGATTAAAAAATTCACCTATAAACAAACCCATAATACCAATTGAATACCCAAAAACACTCATTGAAAAAGCTTTAGCTTGCCTCTTGAATAAGATAGGTAAACCTGATATTGGGGATATTACAAACATTAAAAATAAGATAGGCAAAATAGCTTGAGCCATTTGTCCAGCAAGTCCATAGTCAATGAATTTTTCACCTAAATAAATAGAAAAAAGTTGAGGTGCAAAAAATAAAATTACTGAGGAAAAAGGCACAGCAAAAAAAATGGTAGTTTTCAATGCCTGTTTTAAATAAGGCATTATTTGTCGTTTATCATTAATAGCTTTACTTACCTCAACATAAAAAACTTGTGAAACTGCACTTGTAATTAAAACAATTGGAGCTTTAATATACTTATTCATTTGTGCGAATAAACCTAAATTGTCTTCTCCAAAAAAAGTTGAAATCATCCAGAAAAGTATTACCTGAGTAGCAAAAATATCAGTAAAAGCATGCAAGGAATTGATTAACGGAAAATCTTTGTAGTTTTTTAATACATTTTTTATTGTTCCAAAAGTAAATCGTTCTTTCTTCCAAGATATTTTTTCTTTAAACAATATATAAATTACTGGAATAAATTGTGAAAATAACCAAGCAATTAATAAACCATGAATTCCAAAGCCAATAAT
>CANCQX010000151.1 GCA_947380375.1 Flavobacteriales bacterium | reverse complement strand
CACCATTGAACCAAAGCATCTTGAACACCTGCATACCACGAGTAACTTTTAAAGAAAGATACTGGAAGTTCAAATGAATTAAAAATATGTAGTATTGCTACAGTTACGAATGTTGCAATATAAAACCAAATTGCAACGTACAAATGTTTCACTCTTCTAGCTAGAATTGTCGCAAACATATTCCACCCAAATACTACCCACATTACAGCGATTAATATATCAATCCACCATTCTAATTCAGCATATTCTTTACCAGAAGTGATTCCAAAAGGCAACGTTGCAACTGCACAGACAATAATGAATTGCCAACCCCAGAAATTAACGTTACTTAATTTATCACTCCACATTCTTGTTTTTAGTAATCTTTGTAAAGAATAATAGATACCCATAAAGATTCCGTTACCTACAAAAGCAAAAATCACTGCATTGGTATGCAATGGTCTTATCCTTCCAAACGAAAGAAAACTAAATCCAAGATAATCATTAAAAAATTCAGGAAATGCTAACTGTAAAGCAGCAATTAATCCAACAACCATTCCTGTAATACCCCAAATAATAGTGGCATAAGCAAAATTCTTTACGATCTTATTATCGTAACTAAACTTCTGAACTTCCATTTTTTTCTTTGTTATTATTTACTATCTCATCATCAAAAAGAATTCTAACAGAAGGCGTGTAGTCATCATCATATTGCCCAGATCTAATTGCCCAAAAAAAGGAAACCAAAAAGAAAAGTGCAATAACCAAACTCACAACAAGCATTATGTATATTATTCCCATAACACAAAGAAAATGATTTTAAAAGTTGATTAAATATGATAGAAGTTTGTTTAAAAACTGATAAATATCATATTTAAAAGAGTTGCTAAACTGATAATTATTAGCCCTTGATTTATAGGTTTTTAGGTTTTAGTTCTTTATTTAGAATGAAATTAAATTGATAATTTTGCTAATTCTTGCTCTAATTCAACGTATGCTTTTTTAATTTCAGTTTCAAAATAAATGAAAAGAATATTGATTTGATCTAGATTTTTTTTCTCTTTTGCAAATTCATTTATTTTTAAAAAAGAATCGATGATTTCTGAATTTACACCAATGATTGTAAGAGAAGGTTTTATTTTATGTGTGAATTTTTGAATGTTTTCCCAGTCTGAAGTTGAAATTGCATTCTTAATTGCTAAAACTGATACAGGTGTGTGTTTTAAAAATAGGTTTAATATGTTAATAGTTAATTCATTAGATTCAGGTGAGATGTTTTTTAAATAGTCTAGGTTACAGATTTTCATAATGAATTATTTTATTTTAATTTTCCATTTCTTTAATTGATTCCTGAAGTTCAAAGTATAATTTCGACATATCTTCTTCAAATTTAAGTAGGTAGCTTGAAATTGTATGCGTTTCAACTTCTGATTTTGAATGGTCAATTATGTATAATAAATTGTCTAAAAGTGTTTTTGATGCACCTAGCATAATTATTGAAGGTTTGATTTTACGAGCATTTTTATGAACTTCCACCCAGTTTGACGATTTCAAAGCAACTTTCATTTTTGTAATTGAATCGGGAGTGTCTTGTAAAAAAATAGTAATAATTTGTATCGGAAATGAATTGCATTTAGGCGTTACACTTTTTAAATAATCTAGATTGCAAAATTCCATTAGTTCAATTTATCAATTGTAAAAGTAAAACTTTTATTTTGATATATGAAGTATGTCTTTTAAAAACAAAAAAATCAAATTCAAAATTAAATTCCATTAAATACTAAAGAATAATACAGCTATAATTTATTGTTATTTTAAATGCTTATGGTAAACTTTACCAGTAGAACGTAAATAGACTAAGCAGAATCACTATTAACTTTGATTAAAATCAAGAATATGAAGTTAGTAGAATTTTTAATAATTACTCGAATGAAGCTAATTGTAAATCAAAATTCAAAGAAATATGGGAACAGCAAGATGTTGTTTGCAAAAAAATGTAAAATTAAAGATGAATATTGTTGGCTGAAAAGTAAAGAACTCTATGAGTGTGAAAATTGTGGATTTCGAATGAGTCTTAAGTCAGGAACTGTTATGAAAAATTCAAAACTTACGTATTAATATTGGTTTATTGCAATGCATTTAATGACTTCAACAAAGAAAACTATTTCAGCGTTAGAAATGCAAAAAAACAATCAGGTAATAAATACTATGAGTGCATTTGGGAGATGATGCACAAAATCAGAATAGTAATTGGTAAAAAAGATGATTTAAATTTATTACATAAAAAAATGCGTTGAATCAGTTACTGATGAATAGATTTTTTAATGTTCAGTATTAACTCCAAACTTGAAAAAAAATAAAGAAAACTGCTGTAAACATTGTATTTGGAAAAAATAGCAACGTGAAAAATAAATGAAGTATTGTTTTATAAATTTTAATTTAAGAATCATAAAAAATAAACATCAATTAGTTGAAGATATCGATTAAATATTTTTTTTTATCGTTAAAGGTGAATTTTTTTTATTTTATCATATATTTGCTTCATGAAAAAGATTTATTTATTTGCATTTGCATTTGCATTTTTGGGAACAATGAAATTGTTTGCCCAATCCAATACAGTATCTGATAGTACTAATGGGAAAGTTCAAAATCATTTTATGACTTCAGTTCATGTCGGTACAGTCGGTTTTGGTTTGGATTTTAAGTTTAATCACGGTATTCATACAGCTAGACTTGGGTATAGTATGTTTCCTTTTCATTATGCTACTGTAGTTGATATGGGGATACAGTTGGGAGCTAATGCGAAAATATCATATAATAATTTACACTTATTATACGATATACAGCCTTTTAATAAAGCAGAATGGTTTAGATTTACAACTGGATTGGCTTATTTTAATTCAGCAAAAATTGTTGCTAATCTTACTCCTGAAGAAGCTGTAGAAACTAAAATTGTATCTCTAACTGTAGAGGAAATTGGAGGTGTTGAATTAACTGTAGATTCAAAAGGTATTTCGCCTTACTTAGGGATAAGTTTAGGTAGAGCTGTGCCAAAAAAACGATTTAATTTGAATTTTGATCTTGGGTCATATTATCTACCTTCTCCCAAAGTTACAGTTGTTGGTACAAAATTATTAAAAAATAATGAAGACTTAGGGGTAAGGTTGACAGAAGATTTAAAAACATATCGTTGGATGCCTGTGCTTCAATTAAATTTCACGTATTTAATCAAATAATTTAATTCAAAAAAAGAAAATGATGAAAAAGAAAATTACTTATGGTATAGTAGTATTATCCTTGATAGGGTTAGTATCAATACCAATTGGTTGTAAAAAATTGAATCCTGACAATTATTCTATTAATATAGATACAGATGTATTTACATCTCCAATGCTTATTACATTTCAAAATGCAAATGATAAAGCGGTCAATCAACCTTTAAATTTTAAATTGACTATTTCTGGAGATGATAAGGATAAAGTTATCACAAGTTTAGGTACAACAAATTTTGAAGTTCATGATGGGTGGATTGCACTAAATTTAGCTAAAGGCGTTGTAGCGACTGTAGATAATCCTATAAAATTTATTATTTCTGCAAGTGTTCCTGGATTTGAAAATATTCGTAGTGAAGTTTCCGTAAAAAAGAATGATGAAATTAGATTTGAAATTAAAGTAATTGAAACTAATAATTTACCTAAAGGTATTGCAGAAGAAAAAACAAATTTTTCATTAAATGCCGGTCAACTTATTGCTAGTCAAACGTTTAGTACGTTAGAAGAAAATGAAACAACTGAATCCGTTTCTTTAACCTTTCCTGCTGGGGTTAAGATGTTAGATGAATCCGGTAACCTAGTATCAGGAAGCTCAGTAGAAGCAAAAGTTCGGTACTATGACATTACAGATGAATCTATTAAAACATTTCCTGGTAGTTTATCCCCTCAAAATGTGTATAATAAAGCGGGTAAGAAAATAGATGAAGGAGTCAATTTTTTTACAGCCGGATTGATGGATATCGATCTCAAAGTTGGAAGCACCCAAATTAAAAAATTTGATAAAGTTGTCTCTGCAGTAATGCAAATCAATTCAAGTCAAGATAATTTTATTACTGGTGATAAAGTAAAAGTAGGTGATAAAATACCTGTATGGAGTCTAGATGAAACAACTGGACAGTGGAAAGAAGAATCTGAAGCGACAGTCGAAAGTTCTGCTGATGGTTTGATTGCTAAATTTGATATTCAACACCTTTCATGTTGGAATTTAAGTTGGGGATGGAATTATAAGTCAAATAATTCAAAATTAGATGTTAAGTTTTTAACTCCATGGGAGAATAGTATTGGTGACTATGAAATAACCTTACGCAGTCCAAATGGTGGATACTTAGGTGCTTTACATGGCGCTTCTATTTTTAATGGTTATGTTGCTACTTTTGTAGAAACTCCTAATATTCCTTCTGCATATATTGAAGTTTATGATAACCAATTAGGGAAAATTATTGCAAAAACAGACCTTTTTAACCCTGGTACTAAAGGATCAGTTTCTATACAAATTACGCCTCCAACATCTGATTATGTAGATATTTCTTTAGCATATTCAATAGTATGCACTAATAATTTAAAGTTAAAACCTGATGCCTCTGCTTGGATAACAATTACTGATTTGGAAACTAATAAATCGCAGCATTATTATACTGGTATTACTGCTAACAAATTAACAAAAGGGCAATTAGATATTCGTTTGATAAATAAAAGAAAATACAAGGTAAGTACATTAGGTCTTGATGGAAAAATTGTCTCTTGTGAAGTTCTTTTGGACGTTAATAATTTAACTTATCAGCTTATAAATGGATTATCAGTAAAAAAATTAGAGTATAATTCTACTACTAAAAAAATAACTGTAGTTTGTGAATATACCACTAATAAGTGCTGATTTTTTCAGAAAAATAGTGAATAAAGAAAAAATAAATTTATTTTAAACCCAACAAAAAGGCTTTTCATGGTCGGAAGAAATTCCGACCATTTTTTGTATCAGTTTCTTTTATAGCAAATAACTCGATTATGGAAGTCAATTATTGATTTGTATTTGACAACCGTTAGCAGTTCGCAGTGAGGGTTTCTATCGCGAAATTGTATATGAAGGTAAGCTTAATGAAAAATTCCGACCCGAGGAATATGAATAATATCAGATTACACAATCGTCTTTAATGAAATTTGAATTTAAAATAAATGATTGAACTACTTTTTTTATACCAATCACTAAATTAATGTAGTCTAATTTTATTTTTATAATTACAATGTATTATAAAAGTGTTTATTATGTCCTAAACTCAATCCAACATAAAAAAGGTAAAATACAAGCTATAATTTACCAATAAATT
>CANCQX010000150.1 GCA_947380375.1 Flavobacteriales bacterium | reverse complement strand
AAAAAATTAAAAAGTATGAGAACAGATTTAGAATTGCAAAAAGATGTAATTGAAGAGTTAAAATGGGAATCTTCTATTAAAGCGTCAGATATAGGAGTTTCTGTAACAAATGGTGTAGTAACATTATCAGGTTATGTTGATAGTTTTACTAAAAAGAAAGCTGCTGAAAATGCTGCTTTAAGAGTAGCTGGAGTTAGCGCTGTTGCTGAAGATATCGTTGTTCGTATAGGTGCTACGGATAAAAAAAGTGATACAGAAGTTGCTCAAGCGATAATAACGGCGATAAGATGGAACAACATCATCGATGAAAATAAAATTAAAGTCAAAGTTGAAAGTGGTTGGGTCACATTAGAAGGTGAAGTTGAATGGTCATTTGAAAAAAATGCAATCGAGCATACAGTTGAGAATTTAATTGGAGTAAGAGGAGTAAGTAATCTGATAACTATTTCATCTAAATTAAAAACTAACGACATCAAACAAAAAATAACAGCTGCCTTTCATCGAAGTGCAACACTTGATGCAAATAATATCATTGTAGATAGTGTTGGAAATACTGTTATTCTTAGAGGTGTTGTGAGATCTTACGCAGAAAAACAAGACGCTCTTCGAGTAGCTTGGAATGCACCAGGTGTAACAAAAGTTGACAATAAATTGATTGTAGATGTGCCAATGCTTGTTAGCTAATACAATGGCAATCATTTAGTTATTTGACATTTATCAGCGGTAGGAAATGTATTTTTATTTTCCTTTGGTGAGAAATAAACAGAGTATAAATTTAAAATTTAAAAAATTATGAAAACAGATTTAGAATTGCAAAAAGACGTGATCGAAGAGTTAAAATGGGAATCTTTCATTAATTCATCAGAAATTGGTGTAGCAGTTAAAGAGGGTGTAGTAACACTTTCTGGTTCAGTAGATAGCTACAATAAAAAAAGAATCGCTGAACAAGCTGCAATGAGAGTTTTAGGTGTTAAAGCAGTTGCTGAAGATATTATAGTAAAATTAGGATCTAGTTTTGCTAAAACAGATGCAGAAATTGCACAAGCTTCTTTGAATGCTTTGAAATGGCATAGTTCTATTGATGAGAATAGAATTAAATTAAAAGTAGACAATGGTTGGGTTACTATCGAAGGTACAGTTGATTGGACATTCGAGAAAAATGCAATCAGATTGGCCATCGAAAATTTAACAGGTGTGAAAGGTATCAGTAACCTTGTTGTGATTAGTCCAAAAGTGAACGTAAATGCAAACGAAGTAAAACAAAAAATTTCAGCTGCATTTCATAGAAGCGCAACAATTGACGCAGACAATATTATCATTAGCAACATTGCTAATAAGGTAATCTTAAGCGGATCTGTTCGTTCTTATGCTGAAAAACAAGATGCTGAACGTGCAGTTTGGAACTTACCAGGAATTGTATCAATTGAAAATAATTTGGAAGTTAAAGTTCCAGTTTTATTCGATTAATTAAGTTAATATCACTCTTATAATTGATGCAAATCATTGACTATCAATATAGTGTGGATTAAGTTTACAGAGTACAATAAATAATTAAATGTTTAACAATTAAAACTAAAAAAGATGACACTTTTAGCAACAAGAACAGGGAATTTATTTCCAAGAGTAGTAAACGATTTAATGGACGCTTCTTCATTTTTCGCACCAGACATTTTTGATACAAATTGGGATTTCTCAATTAAATCTCCTTCAGCAAATATCTCAGAAGATGAAAAATCGTATACTGTAGAATTAGCTGCTCCAGGACTTAATAAAAAAGATTTTAAAGTTGTTTTTGACAACAAAATTCTTACAATAAGTGCTGAAAACGAAGAGGAATTTAATGAAGAACAAGATAACTACAGAAGAAGAGAATTTTCTTACTCTAGTTTTTCAAGAGCATTTCAACTTCCTGTAGAAATTTTGGAAGACAAAATTGAAGCTGTCTACAAAGATGGTATCTTAAGATTGGAAATCCCTAAAAAAGAGGTAAGAGTTCTTAAACCTAAAAAAGAAATTAGAATTTCTTAACGACGGTTTAATAAGGAGCCAGCCGTATGGCTGGCTTTTTTTTTGATAAACGTATAAATTTTTATAAAAATCCTATGATAGAAGAAGCATTAATAGAGACTGAACAAATGACACCTTGTGTTTCATTGATAATTTCTACTGATAAAAGTTATCCTCATTACAAATTGGACGAGGCTAGAATGAAATCCTTATTAAAAAAATTAGAAAAAGACTTGGTCGATCAATTTCCTGAGAAGGAAGTCCAAGAAGTCCAAAAAAAACTCCATAAACTAATTTCAGAAGTTGATCATAAACATTTATCCAAAGCACTTGCAATCTATGCTTCTCCTACTATTGAGAAAATAGTTTATTTACCGTTTTCTGCTGAAGAAAGATACATTATTGACTCATCTTTTGAAGTAAGAGATTTACTTTATTCAGCTAGTAATAGCGTTGATTATTTAGTGCTTTTAATTGATAATCATAACCCGGAAATTTATTATGGTTATAACTCTGTTTTGGTAAAATCTAATATAAGTGATATGCCAGATGGAATTGAAGACATGAAAAGGGATTATCCTACACGAGTTGCCAATTTTACGGATATAGATGATTTCAACGAGATTAATCTCGATAAACTCTTGAGAAAAATAGATTATACATTGTCAGATTCCATTTACGATCTTGAAGTTCCTGTAATTGTTTGTGGCGTAAAAAGAGCAATTGGCCATTTTAAAAAGATAACCAAAAATGCAGAGCATATTATTGATTATGTAGAGGGTAATTACAACCACAATTCTACGGAAGAAATCTACAAAGCAATTGAAGGTTCTTTATTGGAAAAAAGAGAAACGGATCAGCAGGAAATTTTGGATGATCTTGAAGAAGCAATGAGTAACAAAAGATGTGTATTTGGCATTGCAAATGTTTGGACTGCCGCTCAAGAGAGAAAAGGTGGATTGTTAGTTGTCGAAAAAGATTACGCCTGCAAAGCTAAAATCGGAAGCGACAAATACGATCTAATTTTAGATGATTTAGATATTGACGAACCTTACGTTACATTAAAAGATGCTGTTGATGATATCATTGAACTTGTTGTGAAAAGTCGCGGTGATATTGTATTTGTAAACAATGGAAAATTAGAAGAATTTAACAAAATAGCCCTTATAACTTACTATTAATAGAAACATGAAAATTTTTAGAATTATTTTAACTACGCTAGGCGCCTTTTTAATCGTAGGAGGACTTTTTAGCTGGTATATTGGTTTTTTTAAAACAATAAAGATCAAAGAAAAAGAAGATGGAGATTATAGAATAATAGGATTAAAAACTACTGGATCTTATTCTGTAACCGGAAAATCAATGTTAAATGTGGAAGAGATATTAAAGAAATTTGGAATTTCTACAAAGAAAGAATTCGGCATATATTACGATAATCCAGAAGTGACGCCTCCTAAAAATTGCAGAAGTTATGTGGGGGCTATTTTGGAGGAAAAAGATTTTGATAGAATTTCTGAATTAGTTTCCGATGGGTTAGAAGTAGATACTGTTGAAAAAACGAAAACGGTTATAGCTGAGTTTCCTCTAAGAAATTCATTGTCATATATGGTGGGTGCAATGAAAGTTTACCCTTTGTTGTCTAAATACATGAAAGATAAAAACTATACCTGCAAATTAACAATGGAAATTTACGATTTACAAAACAAAAAAATAATATACATGATGCATTACTAATTTATTGAATTATGACGAACAAAAAAATAGGTTTGGTATTATCAGGAAGAGGAACATTAGGAATTACTCAAATAGGAATTTTAAAAGCACTTGAAGAACTAGGGATGAAACCTGATGTTCTTTCAGGTACTTCTTCCGGAGCTATAATTGGAGCATTTTATGCCGCGGGTTATCCTCTTTCTGAAATAACCGAAATTTTCACTCGAAATAGTATTTTCAATTATCTCAATAAACCTTGGGCTGAAATTGACTTGTTAAAAGCAAATGAAATTTTGTACAGAAAGTGTTTTAAAAAGCAATCGTTCAAAGATTTTGAAATTCCATTACATATTGCAGCTATGGATCATTCAAATGGTAAATCTGTCATTTATTCATCTGGAGATGTCGTGAAAGCCATAGTTGCTTCGTCTACTTTTTCTACTTTTTATGAACCACATAGTAAAAAGAGTAAATTAATAATGAGCAGACGTTTGATAAATTTCTTTCCAAGTGAACCATTAATGACTAAATGTGATATTATGATAGGAGTTTATATCAACCCTGTAAAAAAGGAAAGAATTGTTACAGGAATGATTAATATTTTAGACAGAGATTATCCTGTTCCATTGTACAAAGAAGTTCACCAAAAAAAAGCTATCTGTGATTTAATTATTCAACCACCAATTTCATTAGATAATGGCATTTATACCATAGAAAAAGTGCAACAATTGATAGATATAGGTTATTGTTATACAAAAGGTTTAAATGGTAAAATCAACTTTTTAAAACAACTTAAAAACATGCAATCAATTTAAAGAAGTTCTTTATTTCGAATTGCAATTAATTATCGTGACTTTTCACTATCCAACCACCTGATACTTTATCAGTATTAAATCAATCTCAAAGTTATTATTAAAGAAAAAAGCGATGAGACGGGCGTCTCATCGCTTTCCTTAATCAACCTAACCTAACCACCTAAATCAGTACAAATATATATAAGTAATTATCAATTTCAAAATTATTTTTTAATTATTTTATTTTTTTAACAAATACCTACTTTATTTGCCGAAAATCTGTCTTTTTTATTACATTTTAATCATTTTTCTTCTTTTTTGATCATTTCTTCTTTAAGAAATATCTTCTATTGTTACATCAATTTCTGGGGGTGTTTTCTCTGTTTCTTCTGGAAGAGGAAGGGGATATTCTTCTGGAAAAATCTCTGGTTCATTTGGCTCCTTTGACGGTGACTCTTCTCTTTTTTTCGGTATTTCAGGTATTTTAGGTTCATCGGGATCTACCTTTTCCCTTTTTTTTATACTTTTTTTCATAGTTGTACTCGTTTATTTTCTTATTTTTCTTAATAATAAGAAACTGCCAAATATACTTTGACAGTTTCTTTTTTGGGTGCATTTCATTCTTTAGATGTCTGAAAATCAAATGTTATAGAATAAACTAATACACTTATTAAAGCTGCGAAAAAACACCAAATTGATAGTACATAATTTTCAAAATAAATTTTTGAAACAAGGTAGGAAAGAAGAATTAATAGTCCAATTGGTGCCGTTTTTTTGATATTGATACTCGAAAAAAATAACGGCATAACTGCGGAAAGAAAATAGAGTATGCTAAATACATGAACGATTGAGTCGGGAACACCAAAATTATAGTAGATGTGGTAATTTGTTTGTTCT
>CANCQX010000149.1 GCA_947380375.1 Flavobacteriales bacterium | reverse complement strand
TTTTTTTAAGACTTGTTGTAAACTTCTTTGATCATATTGTGTTCCTGGTGTCTGACCTTCAAATAAATACATTAATGGGCGATAGGATTTGTAATAGTTTCTAAGCATTTCAATTGTTTTATCACTCAATGGTACTATTCGATCTTTCTTACCTTTAGATTGTTGAATGATTAAAATATTTCTTTTCGAATCGACGTGATTTGGTTTTAATCGTAAAACTTCCCCACATCTTAAACCACATGAGTATATGAGGGAGAGCATAGTTTTGTGTTTCACATTGACTAACGAATTAATAGTACTCTTCACTTCTTCTTTACTCAAAACATTCGGTAACCTCTTTTCCCTTCGAGGTCGCTCAATTAAATCGACATTAATATTCACATTCTGAATTTTTCTAAAAAATAATTTAACAGAATTAATTACTTGATTTTGAAACGATTCTGATAAACCATTTTTCAGAATGTAATTGATATTGAAATCGATAATGTCCTCATTTTTTATTTCAGATAAATTCTTTGTCGAATGAAATCTTAAAAATCGTTTCAAGGTTTCTATATACACTTCGATAGTGTTATCACTGTATCGCTTCGCTAATAAATAATTTTTGAAGGATTTAATTTTATCCTCTATTTCAGGATTTAATTCAGGAAGAATGTATTTTGCTTGGACGTATACACTTTTCGGTGTTTCGATTTTTAAAGGTTTGAAATTCGCGCAATCAACCCAATAATTACCACGACAAACTTCAAATAATTGCGTTTTTACATCTCGAGAATAGGGGATGTGCCAACACTGAAGAGTAGCACTCCATTTTAAATCGGTTAATGATTTCTGCAACAAAAGAAGAATTTCATCATCCTTCTCAAACTTTAAACAAACCCGTAATTGTCCCTTGTGATTAACCGATTCGATGGTTATGTTTTTTGTCATAAATAGTAATTTCTTACTCTAAGATAAGTAAAAACCTCATATAATTATCAATTAACAATTGACAATTTTCAATTATTTTTTTAATCTTTTTTCACACTCAAAGCATCAATCTTTTCATTCAAATGATTCAATATAGTAAACTGTTTCGTTTCTTCTTTCTATGAAAGAATTTAAAAGTATTCTTGAAGAGCTTGAGGACCTAGAAGATATTAAGCTATTTCTAACTTACTATTTTTCCTACTGTATCCAAAATAAACAATCAATCCAACAAATAACCAAATGCCAAATCCTATCCAATTAGACACTCCTAATTCACTCATCATATAGAGACAACTTATCAAACCGAGCATAGGAATTAATGATAAATTATGGGTGATGGAGAAATAAGTAAGTAAAATTGAAATCAAAAAGAAAATATACATTGGGATTTTATGAGAGAATAAATCAAATCCAGACTCGTAGATTGTTGAATCTTTCAAATCTAATTTTTTCAATGTTTTTAAATACGTTTTTTCATCTAAAGAACTCAAATGCGTTTCTACATCGCTATCATTTTTTGCAAATGAAATGCTATCGATATGGGTTAATTTTACTTTAATTGCTAAAACTTCACTTTGCTTTATGGAAGTTAATAAATCGGATGGTTGAATTAATTCTCTTTCGTTTTTTAAGAAATGAATTGTAGCTTCTTTGTTAGTTGTAAATGATAAAATAATTGTCCCAACTAATAAAATAGGCATAACATACTTTCCATTTATGTAAGGTGTTTTAAATTTTCCTCTCGGTATATTAGGTTTGTTTTGTAAAACTAAAACTCCCGCGCAAACTACAACAAACGCAAACAAGGTTCCAATACTGCATAAATCTGTTACCATTGTTAAATTCAAGAATAATGCGGGAACAGCAACTACAAAACCAACAACTAATGTAGCGAATGATGGTGTCTTGAATTTGGGATGAATTTTTGAAAACTTTTTAGGTAATAAACCATCGCGACTCATACTCATCCAAATACGAGGTTGACCCATTTGGAAAACTAAAAGTACACTCGCCATTGCGATAACAGCACTTACAGCAATAATTCCTGACATCCATTTTATATTTAATTTATCAAAAACGAAAGCCAAAGGATCTCCGACATTTAATTCGGAATAACTGACCATTCCAGTTAAAACTAGTGCAACAATAATATATAAGATAGTGCAAATAATGATTGCCCACATCATACCTCTTGGTAAATCACGTTGTGGATCTTTGCATTCTTCGGCTGTGGTTGAAATGGCATCAAACCCTATATAAGCAAAGAATACTGCTGAAATTCCTTTTAATATTCCAGAAACTCCATTTGGTGCAAAAGGATTCCAATTGTCCGTATCAACGTAAAAAATACCTACTGCAATTACCAAAAGAATTATTGCTAATTTAATTACAACCATTAAATTACTAGCATTTTTAGATTCTTTCATTCCTCTGTAAACCAATGTAGTTATAAGAATAATAATCATAAGTGCTGGTAAATCTGCTACTAGATGAAAAGAACCTAATGATGGAGCGGTTTTCCAAGCTGTAAAAGCATCTTGTAGATTTGGAGCTAGCTTTTCAAATGATTTCCCGCTTTTTATTAAATTAACAGCTTCATTATAACCATTATATGCTGAAAAATAATCCATTTGAACCCATTGAGGGAGGTGGATATTCATACTTTTGAGAAGTCCTGTGAAATAATCACTCCAAGAAATTGCAACTGTTATATTTCCAATTGCATATTCCATAATTAAGGCCCAACCAATAATCCAGGCAATTATTTCTCCAAATGCAACATAAGAATACGTATAAGCACTTCCGGAAACGGGTACCATTGATGCAAATTCAGCATAAGCGAAAGCAGCAAAACCACAAGCTATTGCTGTAAATAAAAATAAGAAAATAACAGCCGGACCACCATCTGAACTTGCTTTACCAATTGTACTGAAAATTCCAGCACCAATAATAGCAGCAATTCCAAAAGCTGCTAAATCCTTTACGCCTAAATGTTTACCAAGTGAACCGTGACCCTCATTATTGTCTTTTTCTACTTGGTTTAATATATCTTGAACGTTCTTTTTTCGGAACAAATTACTGAAACTCATATAAGCTTTTGTGTTCTATATCTATGATTTATAAGTAGGTAAAGGTAGAAAATTTCTCGAAGTTTTTTGTTGAATACCCAATTTGATAAATCAGTTTTATGAAGATATAAACTTAAAAAATGTTCGAGATTAGTTTAATAAATATTCTTTTTGCCTTCGACAGAAATTTCTGAACCTTCAGCAAGCATTACAGAAATAGGTTGTTGTTGGTTTAAAAAAGAAAAATCGTTCCCATAAACTAATTCAAAATCTACTTGTATAGAATAGTTTTTGACAGGATAAGTATTCCACCTTGGGTGCCTTACTTCGTATTCAAATGTTTTATATTCAGATACTTTAGTGTAACCCCAATAATGTTCTGTAATAAATTCTTCTTCACTTCCTATTGGTATTTCAACTTGAATGTTATCAGCTTGAATAGAAAAAGCTTGTTGTTGACCCTTTATTTCCCAACCGTATTCAACGAAAATATCCGAAGTGTCAATTTTCCAAAGATGTTTCATTGGAACTGTTTGATAATGTTCTTTATACAAGGTGTTAGCAACAATAGAAAGTGCTTTTTTTGGCACTAATTCTTTAATAAATACAACTCCTCTTTTCCATTTATCTCCTTCCTTATATTTTACATAAAACCGAAGATTAACTTCTTCAAAATTTATGTGAAAAGGAATTTTAAGTCCCAACATCTTTGTGTTTTGAAACATAAATCCAATTAAACTTACGTAACATTTCCCATTCCAAATATCTAATTCAGTATGATTAGGAATATATTTTTTAAGAATTTCTGGTGAAATTTCATAATTTGCGATTGCTAATTTTCTCCATTCAGCTTTTAGAAATGATGTACTCATAATCAATTTGTTAGGTTTTTAAATGCTTTTTCAATTGTAGGGTACTTGAATTGGTATCCTAATTTATTTAATCTTTCAGGAATTACCCATCTACTTTTTAAAATTAATTCGGTTTCGGTACCTATAAAAAGAGCTCCAATTTCTAAAAGTAATTTTGAGGCAGGTAAACCAATTTTAATTCCCATTGATTTTCTTAAACTTTTCATGAAATCAATATTGGTTAAGGGGGTAGGAGCCGTGCAATTAATTACTCCATTTATCGAGTCGTTTTGAATTATAAAATCAATAATACCAATTACATCTTCGTCGTGAATCCAACTTACCATTTGTAGACCATTTCCTTGCTTTCCTCCAAGTCCGTATTTTGTCATTGTTTTTAATCTTGGAAAAGCTCCATCGTTTTTACTCATTACAATACTTGTTCTCAAAATTACTTTTCTTAGTGTTGGAAATTGTATTGTTTCAGAATTGAAAGTAGCTTCCCATTTTTTACATACTTCTACAGAAAACCCTTCACCTATTTCACTATTTATTTCAGTCATTGGTTTATCTTCTGAATGTCTATAAATTGTTGCAGAAGCAGATTGTATCCATATTTTAGGTGGATTATTTAGCTTTTGAAAAACTTCACTTAGCGCTATTATGGAATCGGTTCTAGAATCAAAGATTTCTTTTTTGTTTGCTTCTGTATACCTGCAATTCACATTTTTCCCGACGAGATTGATAATTACATCTGTATCCTCTAAAAGATCTTTGTATTGATTTAAAGATTTACCGTTCCAATTTAAAAAGTGAACATTGTTTTCATTTCTAGATACTCCTCTAGTAAAAACGATAATTTCTTGAACTTTATTTCGATAATAGTTGATTATTGCTTTACCGATTTGACCAGTTCCACCGTGTAGAACCATTTTTTGAATTGATTTCATAGTACAAGTATGATTAGTAATACAATTATTCGATAAGCTATCCAAGTTAGAGTTGGAAGAAGTGAAAGCTGCATTAATTTAACTCTTCTAAGATGTTCTAGAAGCATAAGGAATACAATAATAAAAAATGTAATGAAGTAGAAATTGAAAGAATGTATTGAGAATATATTTCCAACGAATAGTATAATTCCCAATAATAAAGCTCCAGCAAAAGAAATGGTCATCATATTCCCTAAATATTGAAATAGTTTTTCTTTTTGGAGCTTGCGAAGTACAATTGCTTGAAATACTATTTGTCCTCCACAAATAATAAATTCTCTTCCGAACGAACTTTCATTAAGAAGAGGAGAAAAGTGAATTGAATACCGCATTAATATATATGCAGTTATACTCCAAGTAAATAGTAAGTATGTAATTCTGTATTTTAAATTAAAATCTGGAGTACAAGTATCGTTTATTTTTTGGCTTGGCATTATGATTTTTCTATTGAAAGAAATGAATGAATATAATTTTTTAAGAAACCAATAAATAGGAGGGAAGTGAAAGATGAATTTTGAAAAAGGAATTACAGTTGTTGCAATTTTCAAAATACTATCTAT
>CANCQX010000148.1 GCA_947380375.1 Flavobacteriales bacterium | reverse complement strand
GAAATCCTATATGGATAAAAAAGTAATTCTGTGTGTTTTTTTATTGTATCATTTCCATTTTATTCAAATTATCTTTTGACTAATTTTATTTCATAATTATCAAGATTTATTTCACTCCTATTATACTATTAATACACATTGTGAGGATTGAATTGGAATGTGGCTTCAGCCCATTCAAATATAATATTCCCATACAAATCGGCTTTAGCCAAAACCTATAAATACTGATTTAAAACTAGAGAATGCTATTCTTAAAATAAAATGATAGTAACTATTATTTTGGCTAAAGCCGATTCATTTGATTTTTTTATTACCTCCAGCTAAAGCTGGAGGCATTTTAAATGAATGGCTATTAATTAATATTTCTGAATTTCAAATCAATCACAAAATACACATGCTGAATTCAAGCTTCAAATACAATTAGGTATAAATTTATTTCCGATGTATCCTAAACTAAGAAAAATATCAATTTAACAACTCCAGCACCTCAAAATAAAATAATCCCAATTAATATTCTTTCATTAACAATATTTGCTAAATTATGAAGTACTCCGTTTTTGTTAGTGTATTTGTATTCGGGATCTAAATACTGATAGTTATTTTCCATAAATGGTATATAACTTATTCAAAAGTTCAGATTCAGAAATCCCACCTTTTTTCCACTCAACATAAAGCTGAATCAATTCTTTTGTTGGCTCAAACCCTTCAAACATATTAGTACCAATAGCATTTGCAGTGCTTTCTAATGTCTTCAAATCAGAAAACTTCACCCCCATAATAGTTAGACTATTACGATCAACATCTATCGTTTTATACATTATCTATGTCTTAAATTATATACGAAAATAAGAATATTAATCGGAAATATCAATCTATTTTAAATTCAAAGTTGAGGTTGAGGGTGAGTATTTTTAGCTTTATCGTCTAAATTCAATTTGGATCTTTTCTTCTAAATCTAATTTCCAATTGGATATTCTATTTAGATTTTGTATATTTAATTTATATATAAGGGTTATGCAACAATTACTTCTAAATATTTCAGATTCAAGTAAAGCTAATAAACTTGTTAGTTTGTTGGGCACTCTTAACTATGTTAAGATTGAACCTTACACAGAGGGAAATATAGTTATTTCTGAAAGTGAAATAAATCTTATGAGAGAACGAGTTAATAATGAAAAACCAGAAGATTTCAAGAGCTGGGATGACTTTATTGATTCATTTGAAGTATAGATTTCTATGAAGAAATTTACAATTCAAATTCTCCCAAAAGCTCAAGATGATTTTCGAGATGCTGTAAAATACTACAAAGACATTGACGAAAAATTAGGAAAGAGATTCGTTAAAATCACAAAGTCTACCGTTAATGATTTGAAAAAAAACAACAATGTATCAAATCAAATATGACCAAATGAGACTTCGTATTATACATAAATTCCCATACACAATTCATTACATTGTAAACGAAGAAAATAAAACCATCAATATTTATGGGATTAGATATGCAACATCTAACCCCGAAACATGGCCTCGCACAATCTAGAATAATCAAATAGTTTAATAACAATTTTTTTCAGATTGAGAGTTTTAAATAAAAGTTATATGTAAGTTTCAGACAGCCCAATTATATTGTATTTTATCAAATGTATAAACAAAAAAATATCTACCACATTAAAGTCATAGATATTCTATGAAATCATATCTGAATTTATTATATTTGTGTAACTAATTAATAGTTAGGATTATGAAACTACATCCACAATATGTTACTGATAGTAATGGTAGAGCTGTTTCGGTTCTTCTTCCTATGAAAGAATTTAAGAGTATTCTTGAAGAGCTTGAGGACCTAGAGGATATTAAGCTATACGATAAAGCTAAAAAAAATGATGATGGTGTTCGTATTCCTATGGATGAAGCATTCAGAAAAATCGAAGCTAAACGTAAACAAAAAAATTGATGGGCTATACTCTAAATTTTAGCAAACGAGCTTTTAAAGAGTTAGCCAAAATCAATGAACCTTATTACACTAGCATCAAGGTTGCTGTTACTAGCTTAACTGATAATCCTAGACCTCAAGGTTACAGAAAACTAAAAGGTCGTGATGGTTACCGTATAAGAGTTGGTGACTATCGAATCATTTACGATATTTTTGATTCAGAACTAGTAGTTGATGTTATTGATTTAGGTCATCGTAAAAACATCTACGAATAATCCATCATACAAACATACTAACCCTATTCACCCGCTCCTCTGGATTTGAAATTAGAAGTGTTCGGAACCTTGTCAGTCATCTAAAATTGGCTATTTCATCTGGATTTATATTTTTGAGATTGAGTTAGATTAAATCTTTATTATCTCTCAATCAAATTGAAATAAATTACTTCAATCTGTTTAATTTCATCTTCCGTCAGTTTATTAAATTCTTCTCTTCGTCGTTTTGGGAAAACACCTTTATTTTGATGTAAAAATAAAATAAACCGATTTATCATTTTATCAGGCATATCTATCAATTGCTGAATTTCTAGTTTTAACTCATCATAAAGCTGTATAAAGTCAAGTTCAGTCGGCATATCTTCAATTACGCATTTCTGAACTGTTCTAGCAAGATATACAGATTGAATCGTTAGATCTGGATATGCATAATAAGATTCTATTTCCAAAGGATTCAGTACCGTTAATTCTCCCGCTTCATTTTTTGAGTATTTAATAAATGGTAAAATAGGCTTTGAAAAACTTTCCAAAGCAGTATCGTAATCTAATCGATTATTAAGCATGTTTACGGAAACTGGGATCACAAAACCATTTGGTATCAACTTATCTCTGACAAAAGAATCATGAATTAAAAACCGGTGTAATCGTCCATTACCATCTTCAAAAGGATGAATAAACACAAAACCAAATGAAATAATTGCTGCTTTAATTATCGGATGTGTATTATCTGATTTATTAACACTTATTTTAAGTCCTTCCATTAAACTATTTACTTTTTCAGGAGTTGGACAGATATAATGAATCCGCTCAAAAAAGTTAGGTAAATTTTCTCCAATATAATTTTGAAAATCACGAAAATTAGTTGCCGAAAAACGAGGGTCAACTATGCTATTCTGATAAGAAACCAATGATTTTTCATCTAATAAATCATTCAAAGATTGCGCACCAGCCTGTTGCAACAAACCAATAAATCTTTCCAATCTATCTGGAGAAGGAACTTCTCTTTCTATTTCATACGATGATCTTGTTTCCTTTGTAAATAAATAACTAATTGCACGATTAAAAACAGCCGGTGAATAATTTTGTTGAAGTTGTTTAATTTCACTAGGAAAGTCAAGTAATAACAACTCTTTTAATTCTTTTGTTTTTCGTATTATTGGACAATACTCTTTTGAACCTAATAAATTATTATCTATCTTCCATTTTAAAGATTTTATTTTTAACCCGGTAATATATTTTTCTTGATCTAATAAGTCAATATAATTACCAGTTATTTCAGTGGATAAGTTAATTTGTTGACCTATCAAAAACTCGAATAAAAAACCTATTTTACGTTCATATTTACCTCTTGGTGAAACCTGTATAAATCTTGTAATTTCTTCTAGACTCAACTGCTCGAAAACTGCTTTTAATAAACCTAAATTTAATTCTTCGCACTTCAAAGAAAAAACAATATGTTCTAAAGGGGATCCAGATTTAAGTTCATATCTTTTTTCAAAAAATAGAATTATGGTACCATTTGTATTAACTTCTGTTTTATTGTAACTATCAATATAAGAAGTGCTATTAAGTGAAAACTGATGTAAATTAAAGTTTTCCTTAAGCCATAAATTTCCAATTGCTACAGACATATAAAATCTATTTTTGATTTATTTGTAAATATAGCTTTATTATCTGTAAAACGAATAATTGAACTGAAAAACATATAAAAAAAGGTTTTATTCTGATAAAAGTATAGGTTGAGGGTGAGGGAGAGGTTGAGGTTGAGGGAGAGGTTGAGGTTGAGATTGAGATTGAGATTTAGGTTGAGGTTGATGCATCAGAAATCAGAAGAAGAATAGAAATTGGTACTAAATAAGCTTATTACTACTTTAACTTGTAAAAAAATAGACTTAAAGTAGTGGTATAGCAGAAATTATTTTATCTTTACTACTACTTTAAGTAATTTAAAAACTAATTTAAAGTAGTAATATAAATAAAAAAAGATGCTAGTAGGTAGAGAAAAAGAGATTACAACATTGAAATCATGTTTAACATCCGATAAATCAGAATTAATAATCACCTACGGAAGAAGAAGGATAGGAAAAACATTTTTGATCCGCGAAGCATACAAAAACAAATTCACTTTTGAAATGACTGGTTTGTATAAAGGAGACACAAAAGATCAACTTACAAACTTTAAGCAACAACTAGACAAAACAACCAAATTATTCAATAACGAAAAAGCACCTCAAAATTGGAATGAGGCATTTATACAATTAGAAAAGTACCTCGATAAAATAAAAAGCAAGGAAAAGAAAATCATTTTTATCGACGAGTTTCCATGGATTGCCTCCCCTCGTTCTAAATTTCTAATGTGGTTTGAACACTTTTGGAATTCGTATTGCACAAAACGAAACGACATTGTATTAATTATTTGTGGTTCTGCAGCATCCTACATGGTCAAAAACATCTTACAAAACAAAGGAGGGTTACACAATCGTACTACACAAAAAATAAAACTAGAAGCATTTACCTTGTTCGAAACAAAGAGTTTTTTAGCATCAAAAAAAATACACCTTGAACATTATGATATCTTACAACTGTACATGGCTATTGGAGGAATTCCTCACTACTTGGATAAAATAAGAAAAGGAGAAAGTGTCACTCAAAACATCGATCGTTTGTGTTTTGAACAAGATGGAGAATTAGTAAATGAATTTCACGAGGTGTTTTCATCCCTTTTTGAAGACTCTAAAACACACATAGAGGTAATAAAAACACTTGCTAATCATCCAAATGGATTAACAAAAACACAACTATTGAAAAAGTGCAACCTACATCATTCTGGCTATACCTCCAAAGTATTTAACGAACTCATCGAATCGGGATTTATTTCTCAATTTTATTCCTTTCGTAAAATAGAACGAGAAGCAACACTAAGACTTACTGATGAATATTGTCTTTTCTATATGAAATTTATTCAAAAACATAAAAATCAAGGAAAAGGCACATGGCAACAATTTGCAAACAAACAAAGTTACAAAATATGGTCAGGATATTCATTTGAGAACATTTGTTTAAAACATATTCTACCTATAAAAAAAGAATTAGGAATCGCAAACGTATATACTACACATTCTTCTTTGTCTGATAGTGAATACCAAATCGATTTAATCATTGAACGGGATGACAACCGTATCAACCTATGTGAATTAAAATTCTACTCTACTCCATTTTCTATAGACTCGAACTATTTAACAGAACTAAGAAATAAAATAAATCATTTCAAAGAAAAAAGTAAAACTAAAAAAGGCGTTTATTTAACCATGATTACAACCTATGGAATTAAAACAAACCCTCAAAGTTTGAGTATTGTAGAAAACAGTCTGACCGCTGAATGTTTATTTAAAAACTAA
>CANCQX010000147.1 GCA_947380375.1 Flavobacteriales bacterium | reverse complement strand
TTTATCCGTCAAGAAATGTTGACCTAAATGCTTTTTGGCTTTTACTTTGAATTTCATACTTATTTAAATTCTTCTATAACAGATAATGTTGTTCTAAAAGCTGCAAATTTTCCTTGGTAGCGACTAGAATGATCTGCTTGTAAAAGTGGTGCATGTTCGTCTTCGTATTTTTTAAATACTTCCTCACTTGGACTTAAATAGGTAACTGCAAAAGTCATCCCACCTTCTTCTTCGCCATTTACACGAGAAATTCTACTTTCAAGAAAACATCCTGTTTCCATTACTTGAGGAATATGAATAGTACGCATCCAATCCAACCAATCTTCGTGAATATTTGAGTCAATACTGACTGTTACATTGTATAAAATCATGTTACAAAGTTAAGCATTTTTTAAATATAAGTTCGTTTTGATTTCAGATACAAAATCACTTATTCCTGTTGATTAATTCCAATTTTTAAGGGCAATAAAGTATCTAAACTTTGTTTTTCTCTTCAATCCACTTGGACATGTATTTTGTACTCGCTAAAGTATGATGCATCAACATTGAACCCGTAAAATTCTGTGAACGATGATTTTCTAATGTATTTAAAAGTAATCTAACGCGATCTAACAACTCTTTTCGAAGTCTTTCTTTTGGATAAATCTGCTTTATTATTTCAATTCCGTTTTCCTGAGATTTTAACCAACTAACCTTATTCAAATAAAGTTCTATGGCTGAATCTGCAATTTCTTGAGGTATATTCGCTATAATCCCACTCCAATTTAAATTACCATGCATTGATTCTGACCCAATATCTGTAGTCACACTAGGAGTGCCGCACTGCATTGATTCGACCAATTTCCCTTTAATTCCGGCTCCAAATCTTAATGGCACTAAAGAAATTTTGGCATTGGAAACAACTTCTTTTGCATTCTTGGCTCTTCCTTTACAAAGAAAACCTTGACTTACATTATTCAACTCAAGAACTTTTTGAGACGGGTATGCTCCATAAATATGAAGTTCAACTTTTGGAAGTTCCTTTCGAATAAGAGGCCAAATTTCTTCTTTTAAATAACGAACAGCATTCCAATTGGGTTCGTGTAAAAAATTACCGATGAAAATAAAATGTTGGCGTTCTTCAAAAGATTTCCAGTTGGCTTTTGTTACCTCATCAATTGGATTTAATAAAAATGGAATTAGAAGAAGTAAATTTGAAGGGATCCCAAAATAATCGGTTAACAACCTCATCTCAAATTGAGAAATTATCAATGATAAATCACATCTGTAAATACTTGCTATTTCTCTTTTAGCAATTTCACAGTTTAAATCAGAATCAGTAAATTTTCTATTTTCTTTCCAAGCTAATTGTCGGGCAGATCGTAAACAATGTAAATCTTCTGTATCTAAAATTCTTAAAGCTGTTGGACATTCTTTTGCAACTCTCCATCCAAATTGTTCCTCCACCATAAAGCGATCAAAAAGAACTATTGAAGGATTTAATTGCTTCACAAATTCATCAAAACTAGCATTGTTTAATTCTATACTTACCTTTTCAATTCCTAATTCTCTAACATCTAACATGAAATCACTATCGGAAGCGGTACTTGCAAATGTAATTTTAGCACCTTCAGATTGAAATGACTCGATTAATTGAATCATTCTTCCGCCAGCAGCAGACGAATTAGGTTCAGGCCAAACAAAGCCTATAATTAAAATTGTTTGCATTTAAAAATAATTACCAATTTAACGGAATAGCGTAAAAATTAGAAGCTTTTCCATTTAGATCAAACCAAATTGTTTCTCCGTGTATTTTCCCTTTTGAGTAAGATCCTTTTCCTCTTATCGCTCCATTTTCATAAAAATTAAACCATTCTCCGTGTAAATCTCCTTCAATATAGGTTGCTTTACCTTCAATTTTTCCATTTTCATGGTATTTTATTAATTCACCATTTGGAACCCCATAACTATATGTCGTCTTTTTTGAAACTTGGCCATTTGGATGAAATTCTAACAAATCACCATGGTATTTTCCATGTTCAAAATTTAATTTTTTTGCAACTTTACCATTTTCATAATAATAAATGCTTTCACCGTGTAATTTTCCAGCAACGTAACTAGACTTGCTTTGAACTACTCCGTTTAAAGTATAGTAACAAACTGACTCCCCATCGTATAATTTTACGAAGCTCGAATCTGTGTAATAAGTAGAGTCTTGATTGTTGAAAATCTGAGAATTTCCTTCAAAATAAACGAATAAAATAAGTATTAAAAAGACAAGTATAGTTTTCATAATTTCGATTTTAAGTAAAGGTATTAAAATTAAGAATTGAATTCTATTTAAAGATCAAAACATTTATCTCACAATTTATATCATTAATTTATCGAATCAAAACAACTATACCAAAAAGTGAATGTTCTTTTTGTGTATTAATATCTGTGAATTTAATTTTCCAAGTATACACTCCATCCTGAGCTTTTCTATCATCACTTCCTAAAGTACCTTTCCACCCAATAGAGGAATCGTGAGACTCAAAAATTATTTCTCCCCACCTATCAAATATGTAAAAAGTATATTTTTGAGGTTCAATCCCCGAAAATATAGGTTGAAATGTCTGATTAAAATCATCTGAATTTGGAGTAAAGGAATTAGGTACATAATAAATTAACTCATTTTTTAAACTGTCTTCATCAGGACATTGACCTGTATTAAAAATGACCATCTTAGCAGAGGATGAGCTACAAGAATTTGAAATCGTCCATTTAAATATATTTTCACCAACTCCTAAATTCGAAATCCCTGATGTTGTATCTGAAACTACATTTATTTTTCCTGAGCCACTTACTAATGTCCAAGATCCATTACCAATTAAAGGTTTTTTACCATTTAAATTTGCTGTTGTCCCACAAACTTCTTGATTTGGTCCTACATAAGCTTTAGTTGGGGTTGTTTCTACAATGACATTAACATCTGCAAAAGTGCTTGTACAATTGTTAAAAATAGTCCATCTAAAAATATTTGAACCTACTCCTAAATTTGTTACTGTAGATATAGGATTGGTTAATGATGCAATAATACCTGACCCACTTATTATACTCCAAAATCCAGTTCCTACGAGAGGAGTATTTCCAATAAGTATTGAGTTCTTAACACAAATAGGGTTGATTGCAGATACTTTAGCAATAGTTGGGGGGGCAAGTCGGTTTATTTTAACAAGGTCAAAATTTGAATTGCACGTATTTGAAATAGTCCATTTAAAAATGTTAATCCCTAATCCTAAATTGGTAACTTCTGAATTGGGTGAATTAGGTGAAGTAATTAAACCTGAACCACTTTCCAATGTCCAAGTTCCATTTCCAAAAACTGGTACATTTCCTGCTAAATTAGTGATGGTTAAACAAACAGGATCTTGGTCGTTTCCTGCATTTGAAATTGTTGAAGATGCGTCGATTGTAAACGTGACATCATCAAAATTATTTGTTGGATCGCACAAATTAGATATCGTCCATCTAAATGTATTTTTTCCAACACTCAATCCTGTAACGCTAGATAATGAATCGGTTGGCGCAGTAATTTGGCCTGTTCCTTCAATAACTGTCCAATGCCCTAACCCTATTATAGCTTTGTTTCCTTTTAATTTTCCAACGGATTTACAAAAAGTCGAATCTTTACCTGCATTTGCAATAGTTGGAGAAACAATTCTTGTTATTGTAACTTGTGATGATGAGCTACTGCATGAATTTACGATTGTCCATTTAAAAATATTATCACCTATACCTAAATCGGTTAAAGCTGAATTTTCAGAATGAATGTCTGTAACTATACCAGACCCACTAACAAGAGTCCAAGTTCCGACTCCTATCAAAGATTTATTTGCGTTCAAATTAGAACTAGTAGAACATACAGAATTATTGAGCCCTGCATCTGCAATTGTCGGTTGATCTTCAACTTTAATTGTTACCCTTTCACTATTACTGTTACAAAAAGAAGTTATTGTCCATTCAAAAACATTATCTCCAATACTTAATCCTGTTACATTTGATAAAGGATTTAATGGATCAGTCAATGTTCCCGTTCCGCTTATTAATAACCAACTTCCTGAACCAATAATTGGAGTATTTGCAGATAAAGTTGCATTATTTCGACATATAATTTGATCAACTCCGGCTGCTGCAGTTGTTGGTAAATTTTCTTTTGAAATAATAAACGTTTTACTATTTGTTGCACAGCTATTTGAAATTGTCCAAACAAATTGGTTAATACCATCCTGTAAACCAGTAACTGCAGAAGTTGATAAGCTTGGGTCAGTTATGGTTCCACTTCCACTTAACAATGTCCATAATCCGATTCCAACTAATGGAGTATTTCCGTCCAAAGCAGTATTAGCTGAACAAACTTTAAGATCAGCTCCTACAATCGGAAGTGTCGGTGTTGTTTCAACTGTAATAGTTAGAGTGGCCGAACTCTGATCACAAATATTTGAAATAGTCCAAGCAAATTTATTGATGCCAACACCTAAATTTGAAACTGTAGAATTTGGGTTTGTAAGATTAGCTATAGTTCCTGAACCACTTACTATTGACCACGACCCTGTACCAATTAGTGGAGTATTTGCGGATAAGGTAGATGATTTCACACAAATTGCTTGATCTGCACCTACAGTAGCAATTGTAGGTGAAATTTCTTTTGTAACAGTAAACGTTTTACTATTTGTTCCACACGTATTTGAAATTGTCCAAACAAATTGATTGATACCATCTTGTAATCCAGTAACTTCAGAAGTTGGTGAGTGAAGATCTGTGATGGTTCCACTGCCACTAAATAAAGTCCATTCACCCATTCCTTCCAATGGAAGATTTCCATCCAAAAAATTAGAAGAAGAACAAACTTTAAGATCGGCTCCTACAATCGGAAGTGTTGGTGTTGATTCAACTGTAATAGTCATTGTAGCTGAACTCTGACCACACATATTAGAAATAGTCCAAGCAAATTTATTGATGCCGACACCCAAATTTGAAACAGTAGTATTTGGGGTTGTAGGATCAGCTATAGTTCCGCTTCCGCTAACTTTTGACCAAGATCCAGTTCCAACTATAGGAGTATTTGCAGATAGAGTAGCTGTTTTTAAACAAATAGTTTGATCTGCGCCTACTATAGAAGCTGTTGGATTATCAATAACTGTAATTTTAACATCTTCAAAAATTGTTTCACATGCATTTTTAATTGTCCATCTGAATACGTTTTCTCCTAGCCCTAAATCTGTTATTGTTGTAATCTCATAATTGAGATCGGTAATGGTTCCTTTACCACTAATTAAACTCCAAGTTCCAACTCCATTTGGGTTGTTAAGTGCAGTCATTGTTGCATTACTTCCACAAATAGTTTGATCTGCTCCAGCATTAACAGTTAACATAATTGAAGGAGCTTCAATCGTATTCATAGGGAATTTCATTTTACACCCTAAGTTATCAATCAAAGTTCCAATTGGATGATAATTTCCAACGGCATAAATGTGTTCAAAATTATGCAAGTTAAAAGTAGTATCGCCATCATCTAAGTGCCAAATAATTGAATCTACATACGTTAAGTTTGTGGCCGTAAAATTATATTTACGCTCACATGCATCACCTACTGAAGTCCAATTTAAATTTCC
>CANCQX010000146.1 GCA_947380375.1 Flavobacteriales bacterium | reverse complement strand
TTTGCTAACCAAGCATTAATCAACCTATTTCCATAACGATCAGGTAAAGTATCTGCTAATAAACCTGGTAACCCCTTAAAAGTATCTTCTGTTTCTACCCTTCCTTTTCTCAGTTCCGGAAAACTATAAATTTGAGCACCATTTTCTATAGGCATTTTTATAGGCGATAAGTCCCATCCTTTTCTTATAAACTTTTCATCAAACTGAAAATATCCAAGTTGTTGATTTTCATCCCATCGAACTGCACCTACAAATTCACCCCATATTTTAACTAGCGCTACATCTACCATCCAAGTTCTTCTTTGTCGTTATTATTTATTTTTTTATTTCTAACACGCGATTTCTCTTGCTTTTTCTTAAGTTTAGCATATTCAATCGGGCTAATTTGCTCTTTTACTAGAAAAGGATCCAGAACATACAATAAATTTAAAGTCCTAAGCACTTGAATTAAAGTATCAATCCGAACATTCTCTCCTCTTTCCATTAGACTTAATGTCGATCTACTTATCCCTGCTTCTAAAGATACTTGATCTTGAGGCTTACACTGATTTTGTCGATTCTCTTTAATGAATTGTCCAATCTGTTTCAACCACGCCTTATCAGAAAGTGAAATTCTATTTTCGACTGATTTATCATTCATAAAACTAAATTTAATTAAATAATGAATTATAACTCATACAAAAATACAATTTTTAAATCAATTTACAAAAAAAATAATGAATGAAATATCATTCTTTATATAAATAAAAACTACTTTACGAATGACATTTCATACAAATTAGACTAAAGTAATTTATCCGAAATCTTTTCATCTGATAAAAGGTGAAAAAATAATTATTAAGGCACTGAAAGATGGCGAAAATTAATTTTTATAAAATAAACAAAACTGAGAAAGAAACTGTTTTCAATGCTATTGATACATTAGGTATAGAAATATGCATCTGTAAAGAAATTGGTGTATGCTTTGTTATATTTAAAAATTTATTTTTTTCGAAATTATTTCAGAATCCCCTTCAGTCTATCTAATTCATTTTGAGTGACTTTTTGAGTGTATACTCCATGAGTTTCCCCTTCCCTATTTCCTCTCAAAAACAAATAAATGACTCCCCCAAAATGTTGTTCAAAATTAAAATTAGAAAGCTTAGATTTTAAATATTTTTCGAGTGCCAACGCATAAATTAAGTATTGCAAATGATAATTACTTTCATTCATTCCATTTAATAGGTTTTCTTGATTGTAATGATCTATATGATCTCCCAAAAAGTTAGATTTCCAGTCGAGGATGTAGTATTTCCCTTCGTGTTCAAAAAACAAATCGATGAAACCGGTCATCATTCCTTTAACATTTTTATAACTGGTTTGAATTTTCCTCGTTTCATCTTCTAATATATTTTCTAAATCAGAAATAGAAAAATTATTTGGAATGCCGAAATTAAACTCGAATTCGTTTTTACGATTTTCTCTGTTTAAATTAGAAAGTTGAAATGATTCATGACCAATTTGAATATTTGCTTGAAGTGTATGTTCAATCAACTTAAAAAGACAACCTAAAAAAAGCTGATTCTCTTTTTGTGCTGGAAGAAAACGAACAACTATCATTTGAATGATTTCTTTCCATTTAGAATTATCCGTATAATCTATGTATTCAAAAATATCGTGCAAAAGGTTACCAACATGCGCACCTTTTGGTAAATCTTTGAAAATAAATTGATCATAACTACCTTGTTCATATTCAGCTATTGCTTCTTTTGCACTCTTAGCAGGATGAGCCGCTAAAGAAGAATAACTCATTCTTTTGAACTTACTATCTGGTATATCCAGACTAGGAAGTGGTTCATTAATCATTTTTAGATCTCCGAAATCTTTTTCTAAAACTCCAATCTCAACTTGCTCTAGATTTTCTCGATTGATTAATTGAATACAATTTAATGTGGTAGGCAATGCTTTAATAAACCCAGCTAAAGCGTGATTGTCTTTTTTTGTTTTATTGATTATAAATAGATTATACTTTGCACGAGTTAGTGCAACATATATCAACCTTCTATTCTCTTGTTTTTGTTGAAGTTTGTATTTCTGCTGTAGCGTATTATCTACAATAGGATTTGAAACATATACATAGTTGTTTTGATTAGCAACCCGCGGTAAACGGATGCTACTAAAATCATATTTTTCAGAATCATCAAAATCTAAAAAGGGCGCAATTACAATATCATACTCCATACCTTTGCTTTTATGTATGGTTACAATCTTTACTGTATCTTCATCATTTTCTAGTCGCTGAGAATATTCTGAAATCTCTTCATCACTAGATGAATTGATTTGATTTTGAAGAAAAAGAAAAGTTTCATTTGGGGTAAATGAATTTCTCAATTCTTTTTCTTGTAATAATTCAATAAGCTGCTTTAAATTGGAAATAACGCGTTGTCCAGAAATTTGTTTTTCTTGTAATTTGGCAATAATATTAAAATCATTAAGTAACATATTCAGCGCTACATAAACCCCATCATTTGTCCATATTTTACTGTACGATTTAAAGAGTTCTACATAATAATCAAAATCTAATTCCTTTAAATCATTAATTTTAAAATTAAAAAAAAGAGTAAGTAACGCTTTTTGAATCGAAGATTTTTGAGGTAACAAAATTGCATCTAGAACAAACAGCAATTCTTTTGCTTCAACCGTATCTATCACTTTAGCATCATCAGAAATTATAGAAGGAATAGAAAGATTATTTAAAATTTCTTTTACAGTTTTGGATTGCCAGTTTGTCCTTGTTAACACACAAACATTTGAAGGCCTAATCTTTTTATTATTCAATTCAAATCCACCAAAAAATAAATATTTTAAAGTTACTTCTATTGATTCATTGATTTCATCGTTATTAGAATGATTATTTATTACTCGGATAGGAGAAAATTCTATCCCTTCTTTTATTAATACAATACGATCAGTATTTGCTGAGGTAACTTCTATGTAATTAATACGATTTACTTCGGCTCCATTTTCAAATGTATCAAAATCTTCATTTGGTTGAAAAAATTGGTTCAAAGCGTTAATTAATTGAACGCTTGACCTAAAATTCCTTTTCATATCAAATCTTTTATTCTCATCAATCGAATTCCTTGCATCGTAATACGTGTTTAAATCCGCTTTTCTCCATGAATAAATCGATTGCTTTGGGTCACCAATATAGAAAATGATTTTTTTCGAATCTTCTTGAAAAAGGTTGTAGAATATATCATATTGTTTTTGATCGGTATCCTGAAATTCATCCAAAAAAACTACGTCATATTTTGATCTAATAAGAGATTGAAATTCCGCTTTATTTCTAGATTTATGTAATTGATTAATTAAATCATCAAAAGTAAAATAGTTTTTTTCGATTAGTTCTCTTTGAATTCTTTCAACATGCCAATCTATAGCAAAACTATAAAACTCATCACGAATCGCTTGTTTATTTAAATTAATATCATTTATCAGAGCTTTGTATTTTAAAACTTCAACTTCAAAAACTATCGGAACAAAATCTGTATTTTTAGTTAAAAACATATTTAGTGTTGATTCAGCATCTGTAATTAAAGCAATTAATTTAGCTTTTTTACCATCTTTGAATCCTGCTAAATCTTTGTTTAAAACCTTTTCTTTGTAGAACTCAATATTCGATTCTATTTCACTCAATATAAATTGATAACTCTCTTCTTGTTCAACTAAAGAATGAATTAATTCATTTGGTAATCTATAGCCTGACTTAAAATTGTAATAATATTTACCTTGAAATGATGAATCAATGTGTGTTTTTAATATATCGTCTGAAATATTTAAAAATTCAAAAAGTTCAAATTCCAAACTATTCAAGATTTCACGTTTAAATTTTTGTATGTACTTAAAAATAACATCATTGATATTTTCAAGTAATTCTTTACCGAAAGCTTGATTCGTTTCAAAAGCAAATTCATTCAACGTTCGTTGACAAAAACTATGAATTGTACACATCATAGCCTTATCAATATTCAACAATGAAGTATATAGTCTTTCTTTCGCTTCTGCTTTGTTTCCTGTAAAGTCATTTACAATTTCACTTATAACAGAATTTCCTGAAGAACCTGGTACTTCGATTTCTTCAATGGCTAATCGTATGAACTTGATAGAGCGTTCTTTTAATTCTGCTGCTGCAGCTTCTGTAAATGTTACTAATAACATTTTAGAAACAGGAATTTCATTCTCCAATATTAAACGAACAACTAATACTGCAATGGAAAAAGTTTTTCCTGTACCAGCACTTGCTTCAATAATATTTGCCCCTGCTAATTCAACTGTTTTAACATCAAAATTATTCATAGTTTGCTTAAAGTAGAAGTTAATAATTCGCGGATAAATGTGTAATAGTTTTTAAATGTTTCCTTTGCTTCATTATTCGTGATTGAGCCATTATTTAATTCTCTCATAAAATATTCTGAAGGATTGACATACGAATTTTTATGATTAATAATTCCTTTTATATTTTTTACAAAAGATTCATTTGTATTTTCTTCTTTAAAAACGACATTTAATTTATCACCAAAATCGATTGAAAAATGTTTCAAATTGGTTGTACCCTCTTCATAGTTAGCACATAATTTAACTAAATTTGTAATTGCTTCTTCATAGGTTAATCCTAATTCATTTATGTTATTCTTAGAAAAATAGTATCCACTTGTTATACGTTTATTACTTGAAATTATAACCGCTAAAAATTGAATTACTGAACGCAATTGATATTTCCATTTATCACTAGAAACTGTAGCAAACAAAAATTGACCATCAAAAATTGTATCGATAGACCCTTCAATAATATAATGATCATTTAATTTAATATAAATAGGAATTATTTCTCGAGTATTTAAATCAACTTTCTCTCTTATACTTTCAATTACTGCATGAGCTTCTTTAGAAATTGATCCCTGAACTATTTCACCTAAATTTAAAAAAGGAAATTGACCATTTATTTTTAATTTTTCATAAAATTTTTCTTCGTCAAAAGCTTGATTTAATTCACCTTGTAAAATAGCATTTTTCACATTCCATTTTTTCAAATGATCTAAATCAAACAACTCACTTTCGGCCAAATCAATTGAATTATCTGAATAATAGATTCCCAATACTTTAGTGTAATAATATTTAACAGGGTCTTCCGTAAATCTAATTAATTCGTGAAGTGGGATGATAATTCTACCATTTTTATCACGTCTCAAGACTTCCCCTTTTTTGGTATTTGGATCCACTATTAATCCTGAATTTCTATCATTATCAGAATAGATATCAAATCTTTTTAATTTTGGAAATTGTTTTGAATTGTTGTATTTCGTACTAAAAGCATGCAAAGGATGCTTAACAATTAATTCTTTGTCAGCAACATTCCATTTCTTACAAACTGCTACTAAATCTTCAACCAATGTTGATGTAGGAATGACACTATTATCTTTTGAACTTTGCCCAATATAACTCAAATATAACTTTTCTTTTGCACCTTGTATAAGTAATAAAAACAAGTGTTTATCCAAATCATTGCTCGTCGTTATTTGTTCCTCATTTCTTAAATCAAAACTTAACTTTTTGAAAGTACGCGGAAAGTCATTCCCATTTAAACCTAAAAAACAATTGATTTT
>CANCQX010000145.1 GCA_947380375.1 Flavobacteriales bacterium | reverse complement strand
ATGCCTCAATTGAGCGACACAATGGTAGAAGGTGTTGTTGCAGGATGGTTTAAAAAAGTAGGTGACAAAGTAGCTTCAGGTGAAATTTTAGCTGAAATTGAAACAGATAAAGCAACAATGGAATTTGAATCTTTCTATGATGGAGTTCTATTATATATTGGTGTAGAAAAAGGAAAAGCTGTTCCTGTTAATACATTACTTGCTATTATAGGTGAAGAAGGAGAAGATATTTCTGCAATTATAAATGCTGCACCAGTTGTTGCTTCAGCTGAAGTAAAGGCAGAAGAAAAAGTTGAAATCCCAACACCTACAAAAGTTGTTTCGGCTCCAAAAACAGAAGTTAAAGCTGCACCTGTAGTTTCTACTCCAGTTTATTCAGCTAATAATGATGGTAGAATTTTTATTTCTCCTTTGGCTAAAAAATTAGCTTCAGAAAGAGGTATTGATATAAACCAAGTAGCTGGAACAGGAGAAGGTGGACGTATTGTAAAAAGAGATATAGACCATTTTACTCCTTATACACCAGCAAATAGAGGTGGTTTTTCACATGTTGCACCAGGAGTTGAGTCGTTTACAGATGAGCCTGTTTCACAAATGCGTAAAACAATTGCACGTCGATTAGCTGAAAGTAAGTTTACTGCTCCTCATTTCTATTTAACAATGGATATTGATATGGACAATGCAATTTCAGCAAGAACTCAATTGAATTCTGTTGGAAATTCCAAAGTTTCTTTCAATGATATGGTTGTAAAAGCGGTTGCTCTTTCTTTAAAACAACACCCTACTATTAATAGTTCTTGGTTAGGTGATGTGATAAGAAGAAACCAACATGTTCATATTGGTGTTGCAGTTGCAGTTGACGAAGGTTTATTGGTACCTGTAGTTCGTTTTGCAGATACAAAAGGATTGACACAAATTGGCGCAGAGGTTAAAGAATTTGCTCAAAAAGCGAAAGATAAAAAATTACAACCATCAGATTGGGAAGGTAATACATTTACAATTTCTAATTTAGGAATGTTTGGAATCGAATCTTTTACTGCAATCGTAAATACACCAGATAGTTGTATTTTAGCTATTGGTGGTATTAAGGCTGTTCCAGTTGTTAAAAATGGTCAAGTTGTTCCAGGAAATGTAATGAATGTTACTTTGTCATGTGATCACCGAGTAGTGGATGGAGCATCAGGCGCAGCATTTTTAAATACATTTAAAGCCTATTTAGAAAATCCTGTAACTATGTTAGTTGGATAATAAATAATTTCAAAAATATAAAAACGTGTAGATTTTATCTACACGTTTTTTTTGTTATAAAGTTTTAGAAAATTCAATTAATTTGTCGGTGAAATTATCCCATGATTTATTTTTGTTTTCTAAAGCAATATTTATTGAGAATTCTGATTTGTAATTATGAAGGAAATAATTTTGAATTGAAATAGTTAGTAATTCAACTTTTGGTTCAGTAACAATCAATCCTGTGTTTAGATGGTTAATTGTTTCTTTTAGTCCACCTACATCTGTTGCAATAATAGGAAGTGTGAAATGATTTGATATTGCTGTTATTCCTGATTGAGTGGCTGATTTATAAGGAAGAATACATACATCAGCAGCTGAGAAAAACTCCGAAACTTCATCATCAGAAATGTATTTATTGAATAGGAAGATTCTTTCTTTAGCCGAAGAATTATTAATGAGTAGTTGGTATTTTTCAAAAGATCCGTATACTTCACCTGCAATAATTAATTGATAGGATTCGTCTAAATAATTCATTGATTCAATTAAAAGATCTAATCCTTTATAATCTCTAATTAGTCCAAAAAATAAAAGTGTCTTCTTTTTAGGCAATAAATTTAATTCCTTAAGAGCACTTTCTTGTTCAATTTTTTCTCCAAAATGATTATAAACGGGATGGTCTATTCTAATGTATTTCGCGGTTGGTTTAAGGGAAATTAAATCATTTAAAACTGCATCTGACATTACCACAAAACCATCGGTGTGTTTAAGAAAGAATTTTGTAAATACTTTATCAAAAAAACGTTTTTCATGCGGTACAACATTATGAAGTATTGAAATTTGTTTAGTGTTATTTTTTAATTTTCTAGCTATAATTCCTAGTGAAGGACCGAAAAAAGTCATCCAATAATTAGAAATATAGAGATCTGATTTTTCCTTTTTAAGAATTGTTCCTGCACTTAAAAATGTAATTGGATTAATAGAATCTAAAATACGTTTTGCAGGAATTTTATCAGCTTTATCTTTATCGGTTACAAATTGTGTTTGACCAGGAAATAAAAAATCGGGATATTGTCGTTTAAAAGTAAAAGCATTTACTTCATTTTTTTTATTCAAAGATCTATAAAGTAAGGCACTGAATTGAGCTATTCCTCCTCTAAAAGGATAAAATGCTGAAAATATAGAAATCTTCATAAATGAATAAAGTATTTATTCGAAACCATATTCGATACATTTATAATGAATTTCATTTCCTTTTTTCACATTTAAAGTGTCAAAATTAGCAATTGTCAAATTTTTAAAAGTTTTTGAAATCAGACCAACATTTGTAGCATATTTTTCTTTGTTCACCTTGTAATCTATTAATGAAAAAAAGTCATTTTGTTGAACGATTAAGGTAGAATCAAAAGCCAAGTTACCTATAGTATAAGGGGTGTGAATATTGGTAAAATAGAATTGTAAAGAATCTAGCGAATTAAAGGCGTTTGGATTCCATTTTTTATCGATTGTTGGTGCAAAAACTAATTTTATAACTCTTTGATTCTCTTCTACTAATTGAGCTTTGTAATTATCTATTACAGCAGTCCACATATCTGAAATAATCCATTTTTCGTTTTTTGTAGCTCTTTTGTATCTTTTTAATTCACGAACTTTTAATCCTTGATTATCAATTATTTCATCACCAATAACTGTTTTCAATTGGTAAGAAATAGTGTCGTGTTGAGGGTTTAAAGCTACATCATGGCTCATTTCTTTGACATCATAAATTACATATCGACCTTCAATTAAACCAAAATAATTATAATACATATCAATTTTTTCTGAGCTCTTTTTTTTACATCCAATAATGAAAAAAAATAATACAGTAGATAGAATTATAAAGATTTTCTTTTTTGATGAATTCATCGAAATTAATATGTGCTTTATTAAATTTATAGAATTGTTAATTATTAGGATTTATTCCTAATTCTTTAAATTGTTTCATTTTTAATTCTAGTTTTTTGCCTTCCAAACGTTCCCCGTAATAAAAATAGCTTCTACCAATTTCAATTCCCTTTTCATCTTTCACAATACACCAACCGTGAAGTTCACCATTTTTATACCTTTCTTGATTCATGAGGTTACCATTTGGGTGGTTAGTTTCCCAAACACCATTTTTAACATTGTTAATATATGTTCCTTTTGATTTTATTATTCCTGAATCAAAGTATTCAATTTTCTCTCCATTTAATTTCCCATCAATATAATTACTAACAGACATTATACGCTGAGTTTTATCGTTAAAATCTTCAGATAGATAATATATTATTGTTTTTCCATTTAAAATATCCTTTTTGTATGTTTCAGAAGAACTTAATCTTCCTGAAGGAGCAAAATTTAACCAAATACTATCTTTTTTCATATTAATATAGTTTCCCTTACTTAGCATAATTCCATTTTCATGAAAAAAAGTTGCTGAAGATTTAATACTGTTATCTTCATGTTTAATAGTTGCTTGCTTACTTTTTGAAGGGTAATAGTAGTAAAAAGTACCAACAGGTTTATCATTTTTAAATTGCCCTTCATATTGTAATGCAGTACTTTTTGGATGTGTTTTTTTCCAAGGACCTTGTTTTTCACCATTTTCATCGATTTTGTTTTGAGAAAATAAAAATGATGAAAAAAATAAAGAAAATAAGAATATACTATTTTTCATAACCTAAAGATATTATTTTTGAAAATTCAATTAAACTTAAACAGGTTAAATCTGCATCAATATTAATCGGTTCTTGTGTTTTTATTCTCACAGTTTTCATTCCAAGATTCTTGCCAAATTGAATGTCAGAATCAGTATCTCCAATCATTATTGATTTTTCAAATACAATTTCAGGAAAATCATTTTTAGCTAATAAACCCATTCCTATATTAGGTTTTCTAATCGAATTAGGTTCATTTTTTAAACCAGGTGCGAAATAGCATTTTGTTAATTTACCTTTTTGTTTTTCCAATTCAACAATCATATAATCGTGAATATCTAAAAGGTTACGTTCGGACATTATTTTTTTTGCAATACCTTGTTGATTTGTAACAACAAAAATATTTGAAAATAGTTGAGAAAAAGAAGCTATAGCTTGTCTAGTACCTTCAATAAAATGAAATTCTTCTATCGTTTTAATATAACCACCAATTATACGTTCATTGATAACACCATCTCGATCTAAAAAAAGTGTCCATGTACTATCAATATTCCAATCCTTCATTTATTTAGATTGTCTTTTCAATTAAATACTGATTTCTAGTTGATGAATTACGACCAACTAGTTCTGCAAGAAATCCAGCTAAAAAGAATTGTGAGCCAATAATCATTGCAACTAAAGAAATATAAAATTCTGCTCTTTCTGCAATAAGGCGAGAAGTTTTATCAATAAAAAGTTTATCTATACCAAGATAAAAGGCGAAACCAAATCCAATAATGAATAGAAATGTACCAATTGCTCCGAAGAAATGCATTGGCTTTTTGCCAAATTTACCCATAAATACAACTGACAATAAATCAAGAGGGCCATTTAAAAAACGGTTCATTCCAAATTTTGTCGTTCCAAATTTTCTTGGTTGGTGTTGAACTATTTTTTCTCCGATATTTGAAAATCCTGCATATTTAGCAAGTGGTGGAATGTATCGGTGCATATCACCATAAATTTCAATACTTTTTACTACTTCGAATTTATAAGCTTTTAAACCGCAATTGAAATCATGAAGTTGAATACCTGAAAGTTTTCGTGCAGCCCAATTATAAAGTTTTGTAGGAATTGTTTTTGTAATAGGGTCGTACCTTTTCTTTTTCCATCCAGAAACAAGATCAAAGTCATCTTCAGTAATCATTTTAAAAAGTCCAGGAATTTCTTCTGGTGAATCTTGTAAATCGGCATCCATTGTAATCACAACTCTGCCTTTAACTAATTCAAATCCTTTTTGAAGTGCCGCGGATTTACCGTAATTTCTTTGAAATTTTACACCGTGTATTTCACTGTTTTTTTGTTGTAATTCTTCTATTAAATTCCACGAACCATCTTTACTTCCATCATCTATAAAAAGTATTTCGTAAGAATACTTATTATCGTCCATTACTTTTTTTATCCAAGAATGTAAATCAGGCAAAGATTCAACCTCATTGAATAAGGGGATAACTATGGATATATCAAGATTTAATTTCACAAAAAAATAAATTTAATTACAGACAAATATAATCATTCAAAATTGTGAAATACTATTTTTAGTTGATTTTTGACTAATGAAAGGTCTGAAACAAATAAATATCAGTTTTATTAAATTTAAAAAATATTCAACTCTATTAAAGAATGAAAATAGCGGCAATAATAAAGATGATAATGATTATCAAGTATTGCCAAACATCTACGAAATAAGGAAAATATTTTTTTATTTTATGT
>CANCQX010000144.1 GCA_947380375.1 Flavobacteriales bacterium | reverse complement strand
ATTTAGATTAATTCATAATTGTAAAGGCGAATCGAATTATATTGGATTTTCTAAATTATCTGAATTTGCACATATTACAGAGAATCTTCTTGACAAATTAAGAAAGCAAGAGATAGAAATAAATTCTGAAGCTATTGATTTACTTTTTAATGCCGTTGATATTTTAAAGTCAATTTATCAAAAGTTGAGAAAAGGTGAATTTAATGTATTGAATTCTAATGATTTAACTTTAATAAAAGAGAAAGTTAAAACGTTAATTGGTTTCGATTTTGATTTAAAAGAGAATATAAATCAAAAAAAAGATGAATATTCACCATACTTTACTTTATTACTTCAACATAAACATATGCTTGTATTAGTTGAAAAAGATTGGGATAATGATAAAAAAATAACTTACAGAAGAATTTTAAAAGATTTAGTTTCAATCACAGAAAAAAATGAAAATATTGAATTGAGTACTAAATCTACAGAAACTCTCAATGATCTAGAAGCTGATAATTTTAAAGATTTCTTTGTGAAAATTCTAATACTTATTTCTATGATTGATTCAATTGTAGTTCTTAATCTATCAAAACCAACAGATAAACAACAAGCCGAAAATTCTATTACTGAAGCAATTGATTATAAATCCCAGACAACATCAAATTCAAAGGACGAAGTTAAAACAATGCGTGTTGATGAAAGTAAGATTAGCAATTTCGCAAATTTGGTAGGAGAACTTTTTATAGCAAAAAATTCATATGAGTACTTACTTGCTGAATTGAATAAAGATACTTTATTAAAAAATGGTAAAAAATTTAAGGATAATTTGTACTTGTTTACCAAGCTAACAAATAATTTACAAACTAGCGTTATGTCACTAAGAATGATTCCGATTAAAGGAGTATTTGATAAATTTCAACGTGTTGTTCGTGACATTTCTAAAAAACAAGATAAAAACATAGATTTAATTGCATCTGGAACTTCTACTGAAGTAGATAAAAAAATAGCAGATGCCCTTTCAGAACCGCTTATACATTTAGTAAGAAATTCTTGTGATCATGGGATAGAAACACCCGAAGAACGAATTCGTAAAGGAAAATCTGAAAAAGGAACGATTATATTAAATGCTTCTCAAGAAGGAAATAATTTAATTATTAAAATTATAGATGATGGTAAAGGTGTTGATAAAGAAAGAGTTTGGGAAAAAGCAAAAAGTTTAAATATTGACTTAGAAGGTTATAATGATGATAATATCGTCGACTTAATTTTCGAACCTGGTTTTTCGACTGCAAGTGTAATTTCTGATGTTTCAGGAAGAGGTGTTGGAATGGATGTAGTTAAGACTACAATAAATAAATTAAGTGGGACAATTCATGTAGTAACAGAAAAAAATAAAGGAACAGAATTGACAATAATTATACCTATGTCAATTGGTGTAAGCACTTCACTTCTTGTCAGACAAGAAAAATGTACTTATGCAATACCTTTCGAAAGTATTTTAGAAACAATTAAATGTCCAGAAGATCAGTTAATTGGATTACATAATTCATTTGGGTTCTATTATAGAGGTAGTGTTATTCCTGTTGTACATCTTCAAAATTTACTTAGAAATAAAAAAGTCGTTTCCCAACAAAAAAACAAAATGTTCACAATTGGGAACACTCTTAATTTGATTGTTGTTCGTTCACAAAAAGGTAATTATGCAATTATTGTTGATCAGTTACTTCAATATCTTGAACTTGCTATAAAACAAATGCCAGAAACATTAGCTGAAATTCAAGTTTTTAGTGGTGTCAGTATTTTAGGTGATGGTAATTTAGTTTTGGTCCTCAATCCAGAACATTTAATTTAATATTTTAAAACCAATTAATTAATTTATATGATTTATTTTAAAAGGCAAACGTTTAAAAATCAATTGATAATATCTTTTTCCCTAATTAATTTTACGGCACTTATATTAATGGTTTTACTAACTAATTTTTATTCGATTACATTTTATTTGTTCCTTCTATTCACCTTTTTCTCTTTTTTAATTGGAGGACTTTCTTATATTTTTTATAAAATGTTAATGGTTAGTTTCAAAAAAAATAATTTAAACTTTTCCACATTATTAGAGGAAAAAAACAGTTTAAATTTAACATTGAATAATATAAATAATAATTTGGTAAATTGTCAAAAACAAAATCATGATACAATTATCGAGATTGAAAATCGCATCACATTAATGGAAGAATTTTGTATTGTTTCAGAAATAGATATGAGCGGAAATATTACTTATATAAATAATAAGTATTGTGAAATGTCTAAATATTCTAAAGAAGAATTATTAGGTGAAAATCAAAGTATTAACTTTCATCCAAATATGAATATTGACATTTTCAACCAATTATTTTCAACGATCGATAATGGCCAAGGTTTTAGAATTCAACTGCAAAATTTAAAGAAAGATGGGACATCCTATTATGTAGATTCCTTTTATTCTCCAGTATTTGATGCTTCAGGTGTAATTAAGAAATATACTTCTGTAGGTTTTGAAAATTCAATTGCAATTATTGAAAAGGAATCTTTTGAAGGAGTTATAAATGCTTTAAATCTAACAAATCTTTATGCTGAGTTTGATTTAAATGGCGAAATATTATTTGCAAATAACCTGTTTTCAAAATGTTTCGACTTAGATGTTCATGAATTAAAAGGAGTGAAATTACAAGATTTCAGTGTTTTTAAGAATGATGGATTTAATGTTTTTTGGGAGAAAATTTTAATAGAAAAAACGAATACCGATCTCTATTTATTCAGAAATAATACAGACAAAGATATTTGGCTTAAAGGAAGTTATTTTGTTATTTATAATTCTGAAAATAAAGTTATTAAAGTTTTATTTTCAGCTGTTGATGTCACTGATCAGAACCTAATTAGTCAAAAAAATGAAATAGGATTAAATGAGATAGCAAGAGTTATCAATGTAATTGCTGAAGATAATTTATCAGAGGATTTAATAATTGATTTAGAAGAAGAATATGATTTAATAAATACAAATTTAAATAAAATTATAAATATTCTAATTGATCAAAAAACCAGAGATATTGAAAATCATAATGTAGTTTCAGAAATTAGTAGAATAATTAACTGTTTAGCAGAAGGTGATTTTACAGAAAGATTTTCGATAGAAGCTTATGGTGAGATGAAATTAATGGGTGATTCTTTAAATCAAACTATCGAAATTCTTAATTTTTTAATTTCAAAAGTGATATCAAATTCAGATAAAATAGTGAAAACAAGTAGTGATCTTACTATTTCAGCTCATCATTTGTCTAATGGTGTAACAAATCAGGCTTGTTCTGTTGAACAAATTTCTTCTTCAATGGAGCAGATGGCAGCAAATATTCAACAAAACACTTCTAATTCAATATTAACAGAAAAAATTTCAATTAAAGCATCAATAGACATATTAGAAACTAAAGAATCGGTAAGTAATACTGAAAATTCTATGAAATTGATAACTCTAAAAATTTCTGTAATTGAGGAATTATCGAGACAAACAAATTTATTAGCTCTAAATGCTGCTGTTGAAGCTGCTCGAGCAGGGGAACATGGTAGAGGTTTTGCAGTTGTTGCCGCAGAGGTTAGAAGATTAGCTGAAAGAAGTCAAAAGGCAGCAAATGAAATTGACGAAGTTTCTGCTAAGAGTGTTTTGATAGCTGAAAATTCTGGTAAAATGTTAGCTGAAGTGGTACCTAATATTCAAAAAACTTCTGATTTAGTACAGGAAATAACAGCATCAAGTATTGAGCAAAGTCAAGGAGCTAATCAAATTAATATGTCGATTCAAAGTTTAAATCAAATAGTTCAAGAAAATGCTTTAACTGCAGAGTTTATGGCTAGTAGTGCAGCAGAATTAAATAATCAAGCCGAAGAATTAAAAATGGCAGTTTCCTTTTTTAAGATTTAAGAAGATATTTATATTAGTTCAACAAGTTGCCAATTGTAAAAGAAGTTATTAATTCAAATTCTATAATGTCATGAATTAACAGTGTGAACTTTCTAATAAATAATTGAATAATTAACCATAGATAACCCTTTACTCTGGTTAATATTTATTTAAATTAATACATTTAACAGCAAGAATTATTAATTTTCTAAAATTGTAAAATGATTCTCTATTTTTGAATAAATCAAATTTTATTCATGAAAATTCAATTACTTTTTGTTTCTCTTTTTTCCATTTACTTTTTGTTTAGACAAACCTCTGAACAGATGGAAATCCCATTTTTGAAATCAAAAGATTCAATTATATATCATACTGGTTATTCAGTATCGTACAATCAAAAATTTAGACAAGCGAATTGGCTGTCATATCAATTGACAAAAGCGGAAACTTCGAAATTGTTTAATCGTGAGAACAAATTTGTTGCTGATCCACTGATAAAAGGAACGGACAATGGAATTGATTATGAAAAATCAGGCTATGACCGTGGACACCTCTGCCCTGCAGCTGATATGGGATATTCCAAAATCACAATGGCTGAATCTTTTTATTATTCGAATATGTCTCCTCAAATACCTGGTTTTAATCGTGGGATTTGGAAACAGTTAGAGGAACAAACTCGCAATTGGGCGATTGAATATGATTCTTTGTACATTTTAGTTGGACCAATCTTTTCTGACACAATGAAAGTTATCGGACCTCATCAAGTTGCTATTCCTAATGCTTATTACAAGGTTATTTTGGATAATCACAAAGGGAAAGAAAAGATGATTGGTTTTGTAATGAAAAATGAAAATTCTAAAAATACACTTCAATCTTTTGTTGTTACTGTTGATTGTATTGAGGTTTTAACTGGTATTGATTTCTTTCCTTTATTGGAGGATTCTTTGGAAACAAAATTGGAAAGTTTTGTTTTGTTGAATAATTGGAAATGGAAAAATGTTAAAAAGAAAAAATAGTTTTGGAATTGAAAAATACTTCTATATATTTGTCTTGATTTAGGTGGTTAGGTTAGGTTGATTTAAAAAGCGATAGAACGCCCGTTCTATCGCTTTTTTTTGTTATTTAATCACTCTAAATTATAATTGCTTAGAGAACAAAATCAAAGGTTTAAACTAATTTTAGTGGACTTTGAAAAAGTTACGAGAAATTAAAAAATAATAAAAATGAAATAATTACAATTGTGTACGAGGTTTGTACACAATTTAAAAATATAAGTTATGCTTGAAGTTGAAAGCAAAGAATTGCTAAACTAAATTTATTGAATAAATCTATATTTTGGCACCAAATAAATAAAAGTGCCAAAATATAGAAGAAAAAAAATAATTAAATATTTTTATTTGATAAGTAGTTTTTTTATTTCGTATTTCAGTTAATTTAAGTTTTTAAAATTTCAATTCGAAGAATTAAAATGACATTAAATTTCGGAAAGAATTTCGGAAAGATTAATAATCACAAATAGATAAATATAATTTAGATATACTTCATGTTTTTTAGTTGTTAAACTGAAAGGAAAAAGATATACATCGCTATACATCAACAAAACAAAAAAAACTGTAAATCAACAATATATCACAAAATAAACTCAAAAAAGTTTATCTAAAATCAATAATTATTTAGATAAACTAATTCGATTTTAGATAAACTTTAATTAAAATTAAAGCAATATCGATGAAGAAAAAATGAGGGAAGGACAAAGAAATGATGACGGAAAGATTTCGGAATGATGATGAAACTATTTCGGAATGAAATCTTTATTGAGACAATTATTTAGGAAAG
>CANCQX010000143.1 GCA_947380375.1 Flavobacteriales bacterium | reverse complement strand
GTGACCGATGTCTCTGCAAGCGGTGACACGCCTGAGGCGCCACCGCCTCCCAGCCGCGCCAAACCGACCTTGACGCGGGTGAAGTAGCGCGCTGCGGCGGGTAGAATTCCGGTGTGCCGGTTTAGCTCAGTTGGTAGAGCAACCGCCTTGCTCCGTCTCCATGTTTTTTTACATGCTCTCCAATTGGAGAATCTTCAACTAATGCCGTTGTTAAAACTAATCTAATTTTATCTTGTTTCAACACATAAGAAACGCGATCTTTTACTCCTGTCTCAAGTCCTGCATATGAATGCGATTGAAAACCAAATGCAGTTTTGTAAAAGTGAGCTGCTTGTTTTGCATTACCAACATAAAACTCAACATAATCAGTTCCCATTAATGGAAGGAAATCTTGGGCTCCTTCAAATATTTTCTCTAACCCGTACTCTACACTTTTTACTTCTTTAGCCATTGTTTTTTTTGTTTTTTAATGAGAGACGGATAATGGATCCGTCTTTAAAATAATATTTTATTTAAATAATAAGACGGATTTAATCTGTCTCTACGTTACGTTTTTTTCGGTTGGACCTAAAACCTAATTCCCAATACCTAACACCTAAATCACAACCAACTTGTAACATAACTTTCATCCTGCATGTCCAAAGCTGCTTGTGTTAATTTTAATGGTTTAAATGTATCAACCATTACAGCTAATTCTGCTGTTTCTTTTTGACCAATACTTCTCTCCATTGCTCCAGGATGAGGACCATGCGGTATTCCACCTGGATGCAAAGACATATATCCTTTTTCGACATGATTTCTACTCATAAAATCCCCGTCTACATAATAAAGAACTTCATCTGAGTCAATATTACTATGATTGTATGGTGCAGGAATTGATTTCGGGTGATAATCATATAGACGCGGACAAAAAGAACAAATTACGAAGTTATGCGCTTCAAATGTTTGATGAACGGGAGGTGGTTGATGAACTCTTCCTGTTATAGGTTCAAAATCATGAATGCTAAAAGCATAAGGAAAATTGAAACCATCCCAACCAACAACATCAAATGGGTGAGAAGCATAAACAACTTCGTGAAGTACGTTCTCTTTTTTTATTTTTATTAAATAATCTCCATTTTCATTATGAGTCTCTAATTCATGAGGTGCTCTTAAATCACGTTCACAAAATGGGGAATGTTCTAATAATTGTCCAAATCCATTTCTATAATTTCTTGGTGTTAAGATTGGACTAAAAGACTCAACGATAAATAATCTATTATCCTCAGTGTCAAATTCTATTTGATAAATAATTCCTCTAGGGATAACTAAATAATCACCATAAGAAAAATCAATATTACCAACTAACGTTCGTAGTTTTCCAGAACCTTTGTGAATAAAAATTACTTCGTCTGCATCTGCATTTTTGTAATAATACTCTTTTAAGGATTTTTGAGGAGCCGCAACTGCAATATTTAAATCATTATTAAACATTACTATTACTCTACTATCTAAAAAATCTGCTGTTGGTTTCACGTCAAATCCTCTAAGCATTCTCGCAGAAATGTTTTTCCCAACTGCAGCTATAGGCGCAACATCTTTTGGTTCAGAAACTGATTTAACTTGAGTTGGACGTTGTGTATGATATAATAGTGAAGAAAAACCATGAAATCCTTCTGTTCCAAATAATTGTTCGTAATACATACCACCGTCTTCTTTTTCGAATACAGTGTGTCTTTTATGAGGAATTGATCCTAATTTGTGATAAAAAGGCATACTAAAATTTTACAATTGTGAATAATTTTAAAGTTATTATAATCTCAAAAACATCATTCAGGTTTTCTGATAATCATAAACTTTAATAAAAGTGCTAACTCATCCCACATTTAAATCGGATTTTATTTGAACAAATATATAAAATCGTAACCAATCAAAAAAGTACAAAACTGATTAAATTTAACATATTTGTTTTTTTTCTAAAACCTATGCTGAAAATTAGTTCAAAAGTCTAACTTTGTCTTTTATTTATAAGTTGACTATGAAAAAGATTTTAGTAATAGGTGCAGGCGGTCAAATTGGATCTGAATTGGTATTGCAATTGAGAAATAGATTTGGAGAACAATCTGTAGTAGCTTCAGATGTTAAGCCTGAATGTCCTGCAATCATAATTAACGGACCTTACTTTCAACTTGATATTTTAAATAAAGAAGAAGTTAGAAATTTTATTATAAGTAATTCATTTACTGATGTTTACTTGTTAGCTGCGCTGCTATCTGCTACAGCTGAAAAAAATCCAGATTTTGCTTGGAAACTAAATATGGAAGGTTTGTTTACAATCTTAGATTTAGCAAAAGAAGGATATTTAAAGAAAATATTTTGGCCAAGTTCAATCGCAGTTTTTGGACCAACTACTCCTAAAAATCACACACCTCAATATACTATAATGGAGCCATCTACGGTTTATGGTATATCAAAACAAGCTGGTGAGCGTTGGTGTGAATATTATTTTAATAAATTTGGTGTTGATGTTAGAAGTATTAGGTATCCTGGATTGATTTCTTATACAAGTTTACCTGGTGGTGGAACAACCGATTACGCTGTAGATATTTTTTATCGAGCAAAAAAAGAAGCTAAATTTAATTGTTTCTTATCTGCTGATACTGAGTTACCTATGATGTATATGGAGGATGCGATAAGAGCTACAATTGAATTGATGGAAGCACCAAAAGAAGCTATTAAAATTAGATCAGCTTACAATTTATCTGGTTGTAGTTTTACACCTTCTCAGCTTACAGATAAAATTGTAGATCATATTCCTACTTTTGAGATTACATATTCTCCTGATTTTAGACAACTTATTGCTGATAGTTGGCCGAAATCAATTGATGATTCTCATGCGAGAAATGATTGGGGTTGGAAAGAGAAATTTGATTTGGAGAAAATTGTTGATATAATGCTTGAAAATGTTAATTCAGATTTGATTTGATTATTTTTCGATTAATAAGTTTTTTTGAATGATTTAATCGTATTTATTATTTAATTAATCGAAATTTTTTATTTCCGTTATTAATATTAATTTTTTTGTTTGTATATTGTCACATTAACTATCACATTATTAAAAAAAATAAATTTTAGATGATTTATAAGTTGTTTTTAAGTTTTTTATTTTTAGGTTTTTTATCAATTACTTCTGAAGTTTTAGCTTTTGATCAAGATGATAAGCTAAATAAAACTGATTCTGAAGGAAAGAAACAAGGGAAATGGATTTATTTCGGAAGAGATAGACCAGAAGAAGGTTATCCAGCAAACGGAAAAATTGAGGAGGGACCATATAAGGACGACCGTAGAGAAGGATTATGGATTAAATACCATAATGATGGTGTAACTCCAAGATTGAAAGGTGATTATGTTAATAATCGTCCACAGGGTTCTTATGTTAAATTTCATCCGAATGGAAAGATAAAAGAGAAAGGGTCGTTTGAAAGAAATCAATACAGAGATTCATTAATTCGTTTTAATGAAAATGGTAAAATTGAGTACCAAGCAGATTATAATATTGATGGAAAAGAGGATGGAAAAGTAAAATATTTTTACGCAAATGGTCAGATAGAGTTTGAATATACCGCTAAAAATGGTGATCCAATCGGAAAAGCTACAAGGTATTATGAAAATGGTGATGTTAAAGAAGTAATTCAATATGCTGCTGATGGAAGCGTAGCTAAAAGTGAGCAAAGGGAAATGGTTAATCCAAGTGTAAAAGTCATAGACCCAAGCGCTTCTAAAGAAACTGCACCTAAGATTGCTACTCCTAAAACAAAAGGAGTTCCATTTTTGTCAAATGGATATAATAAAGTTTATAATTCTAACGACGAAATTTGGTTGGATGGTGTCTTTAAAAATGGTAATCTTTGGGAAGGTAAGGTATACGAATATGACTCTGATGGTATCCTATTGAAAGTTAAAGTTTTCAAAGCCGGTGTTTACCATTCAGATGGGCAATTATAAAATTTAAATACTACTAATATTAGAGGCTCGAAAGAGCCTTTTTTTTATGGAAATTATACGAGAGAAATGGATTTTAAAAAAAAAAAAAATTGATGCAATTCCACAAATTGATTCACTAGAAATTGAAAGGCAAGTTGCTTATTTTCAATCATTAAATTCTCTAGGGAAATCAAATATTCAAGATTTGAAAATGATTTTGAATATGATTGATTTAACTACTTTAGATGGGAAAGATACCGAGAATAAAGTAAAAAAAATGTGTTACAAGGCGGCTAATTTATATTCAGTTTTTGAAAATATCCCAACTGTTGCAGCCATTTGTATTTATCCTTCAATGGTGAAAGTTGCTAAAAAAGAATTGCTTAACACCTCTGTAAAGGTAGCTTCTGTCTCAACGGGTTTCCCTAGTGGGCAATCTCTTTTATCTGTTAAATTGTTTGAAACACAATTAGCAATTGATGATGGTGCTGATGAAATTGATATGGTTATTTCGAGGGGTAAATTTTTAGAAGGGGAGTATAATTATGTTTTCGATGAAATTGCTAAAATAAAAGAACTTTGTAAGAATAGAACACTCAAAGTAATTTTAGAAACAGGTGAATTAGGTTCGTTGGACAATGTTCATAAGGCAAGCGAAATTGCAATTTATGCTGGTGCAGATTTTATAAAAACTTCAACGGGTAAAATACAGCCTGGAGCAACAATGTCAGTTACATTAGTTATGTTACAAGCAATTAAAAATTACTATAATAATACTGGCGTTAAAGTAGGAATAAAGCCTTCTGGAGGGATTTCAAATTCAAAATTAGCATTGGATTATTTAATTATGATAAAAGAAGTTTTAGGAGACGCATGGTTGACTAATTCATTAACTAGGTTCGGAGCAAGTAGCTTAACAAACGACGTGTTAGAGAAAATATTAAAAATGGAATCGGGTAGGGACCAATCTACTGATTATTTTTTATTTGATTAATATTGAGCTTTATTTTAATTACACCTGATTAAATCGTTTGTTTTTTCGGTCAACAGTTTTATTTAATCGTGTAGAATAATCTTCACTGTCTTCTATCATTTCTTGGTTTAATTGTTTAGTAACACTGATAGGAACATATTCTACAGCTACATTTGTTTTGTCTAATCCAAAATCTTCTGCTGGTGTTAGTCCTGTCATTTTAATGAAACGATACACTTTAACGAAAATAATTTGAAATGATGTTAGAAGATTATCCGTTGCTACTCTAGAATTAAGTACAATGAATTTAAAGTCAGCTTCATTAATTTTCCCTTGAACACATTCAAATACACTTTCCCCAGTCAATTCACCTTTTTCTACCATTTTATCATGGATTTTTCGCATCATAAATTCTACTCTATGTTCTTCTTTAAATCCAAAATTTAGAGATACATAATAGCAGTGTTTATCAATGATTTCATTTACAGAATAATGTACACCCCAAGGATCATTAGTAATATTTAAATGTAAAAACCAAGTCACTTTTGCCTTTCTAGGTTTTTTCTGGAATAACGAATAAAACACAGTAGAATCTAACTTTTGTGGAGAATCACTTCTTGTTGGATAAACTAAGTTTGTTGCTTCATAATTAAGATGATTGTCATGTCTAACAGAATTTAATAATGGAATCACTTGATTCATAGGGACATATTCAGTTATATTTTTCCGTAACTCTTTAGCCTTGTTATAAAGATATAAAAGAGTGAAAAAGATTATCGATAATGAAAGTGTAAACCAACCTCCTTCTACTACTTTTCCTAAATTAGCTAAAA
>CANCQX010000142.1 GCA_947380375.1 Flavobacteriales bacterium | reverse complement strand
ACAAATAATGATACTAAAACAATTCATAAAGAGAAGGTGATTTCTACTGGAAATGGACGATTGACTTTAGAAGAATTGAATGACAGTATCAAAAAATTCGCAACTGAAAACAATACAACTGTTGATAAAGTTATTTCAAAATTAAATTTATCAACACAAACAAATTCAACTGAATTAAATCCATTTGTTTCATTTTTCACTTGGACTACTAATTTACAAATGTATTATTTTCAGTATCTTTTAGATTTACAAAAAAGTTTTTTTGGTAAATAATTAAATACAATAACACAAGCAGTATTTAGCAACTGGATGTGCAAGTGCGGAAATGTTTAGATTGTCAGAAGCATCTGATAAATCAATAATGTTTCCGTTTTTTAACAAAAGATTTATATTTTCTTTGTTCTGATTGTATGCATTATTCGTCAAGATTTCTGAGTAAACAAAATGTTGAGATTCAGCATCTGTTATTCCAAATAGTTCTTTTGCTATTTCTCTTTCTTTTATAATTCGTTCCTCCGAAAATGGATCTTTTGCAATTTCGATTTTGAACAGTTTTCGATTTACTAAATGATCTGAAAGTATTGAAAGAACTTTGTCTTTAGAATGCTGCCAAACCTTTATGGCTCCAAGTAAGTCGTAATCATCTAACAGAGCAAATGTATTTAGAACTTCAGGATTGTTTTTAAAATCATCTATTTGAATATCATTTGTTAAAAAGTAGGATAAGGCAGGACTGGCGAATAAAGTTTCACCGTTTTGTACCAATTCTTTAGCTCTTCTTAATATGTGAATAAGCATAAACTCACCTGCTACAACTGTTTTATGAAGGTAAACTTGCCAATACATTAAACGGCGTGCAACAATGAATTTTTCAACAGAATAAATGCCTTTTTCTTCTAGAACTAAATTCCCTTCATGAACATTTAACATTTCAATGATACGTTCACTACCTATAATTCCTTCACTAACACCTGTATAAAAACTATCTCTGTTTAAATAATCCAAACGATCCATATCTAGTTGACTAGAAACCAATTGGTGCAAGAAAGGTTTATTGTATTTATTTTGAAAGATTAGTAAAGCTAAATCTAATTCCCCATCAAATTCTTTACTTAATCGTTCTATAAAAAAACTAGAAATATCTTCGTGACTAACACCATTAACAATATCATATTCCAAAGCGTGACTAAAAGGTCCATGACCAATATCGTGTAATAAAATTGCTATTAAAACAGCTCTTTCTTCATCAGAAGTAATTTCATGCCCTTTTCTTCTAATCGTAGAGATAGCATTGGTCATTAAGTGCATAGCTCCCAAAACATGATGAAAACGAGTATGTAAAGCTCCTGGATAAACAAGACTTGTAGTTCCTAATTGCGCAATTCTTCGAAGTCGTTGAAAAAAAGGATGTTCAATCAAATCAAATATAAATTCATCAGGAATTGAAATAAAACCATAAATAGGATCGTTAAAGATTTTCTTCTTATTATTTCTTGTTAAATTTGGACGAGAATGCATAATTACTGAAAGTTAAAGGGATTCTAAAATTTAGATTTTAAATTAACCCAACACGTCAAATTTATAAAATATAAGGCACATGCAAGTAAAAATTCTTTGGGCAGACGATGAAATTGATTTATTGAAACCACATATTTTATTTTTAGAATCAAAAGGTTATTCAGTAGATACAGTAAACAATGGTGCAGATGCTGTAGAAAAATGCATTGAGCAGAACTATGATATTGTTTTTTTAGATGAGAATATGCCTGGTATTTCTGGTTTAGAAGCACTAGTTCAGATTAAAGAAGAGAAACCTTTTATTCCGATCGTTATGATTACCAAAAGCGAAGAGGAGTCAATAATGGAAGAAGCGATAGGAAGTAAGATTGCTGATTACTTAATTAAGCCAGTAAATCCGAACCAAATACTTTTGACGATTAAAAAGAATTTAGACCAAAGTAAGTTAGTTTCTCAAAAGACAAATTCTAATTACCAACAAGAATTCCGACAGTTAGGAATGGCTTTGAATAATAGAATGGATGCTAGTGAGTGGATTGATTTATTTAAGAAATTAGTTTTTTGGGAATTAGAATTAGAAAAGATTGAAGATTCGGGAATGAGGGAAATTCTGAATATGCAAAAAAAAGAAGCGAACTCACTTTTCTCTCGATTTATTGAAAACAATTACGAAGATTGGTTGAATGGAAGAGAGGAAGCACCTCAAATGATTCATACCATTATTAAAAATAGAGTGGTGCCTCAATTAAAAGGGGAGAAAGTAGCGATGGTTGTAATTGATAATTTACGCTACGATCAATGGGAAATGTTGAAACCTATTTTCTTAAAATATTTTACGATTGAAGAAGATGATATTATTTTTTCAATTCTTCCAACTGCGACACATTATGCTAGAAATGCACTTTTTGCAGGTTTAATGCCTTCAGAAATTCAGAAGTTATATCCTAAGTTATGGGTTACTGAAGAGGAAGAAGGTGGAAAAAATATGTATGAAAAAGAATTACTAGAAACGAATTTAAAACGTTTAGGTAAAAATATTAAATGGTCGTATAATAAAGTTACTAGTTATGAGGGAGGTAAGAAATTAGTAGATACATTTAATGAGTTAAAAGATAATGATTTGAACGTCATTGTTTATAATTTCGTAGATATGCTTTCTCATGCTAGAACAGAAATGAAAGTAATTAAAGAATTAGCGGATGATGAAGCTGCTTATCGCTCTTTAACCGTTTCTTGGTTTGAACATTCACCTTTACAAGATATAATTAAAAAAATTGCAGATTCGAAAGCAAAATTAATTATAACAACAGATCACGGAACTATTAAAGTAACGAATCCAATTAAAATTGTTGGACAAAGAGACTTGAACTCAAATTTACGTTACAAAGCAGGAAGAGGAATGTCTTATAAAGAGAAAGAAGTTTTTGTTGTAAAAAATCCGCAAGATGCTTTTTTACCGAAAGGACAACTTTCTTCTGAATTTGTATTTGCAAAGGAAAATGATTTTTTTGTTTACCAAAATAATTTTAATCATTTTGTGAATCATTATGGCGATACTTTTCAACACGGAGGTATATCATTGGAGGAAATATTGATTCCCTTTGTCGTTTTGAAAGCAAAATAAGTTTATTATAATTGAATTATCCCTTTTAAAATTAGTTTTGGTTAAAAAATAATCTTAAATTAGATTAATATTTAATCATTATTAATCGAGATGGAAACTTTAAAAGAAGAAAATCAAGCTGTTTATCTATATTTTAAAATAGCAGAGGCAATATCAAAAGGAAGAACTAAAATTGCTACTACAGCAAATTTAGTAATGGTTCATACCTATTTTGAAATAGGTAGAATGATTGTAGAGGAAGAGCAAGGAGGTGAAAAAAGAGCTTCCTATGGTAAAAAAGTACTGAAATTTTTATCTGTAAAATTAACTAGGGAATTTGGGAAAGGTTTTTCTGTAGAAAATTTAGATCGAATGCGATTTTTCTATAAAAGTTATTCAATTCCAATTTCGTCAACACTGTTGACGAAATTGGAAAACAAGCCAAAATTCAAATTATCTTGGTCGCATTATTTAGTTTTAATGAGAATAGAAAATGTTTCAGAGAGACAATTTTATGAGGTAGAATCATCAAATTGTAACTGGAGTTTGAAAGATTTACAAAAGCAATTGAATAGTTCCCTTTATGAAAGATTAGTTTTAAGTAGAGATAAAGAAGAAGTGATCCGATTGTCAAAAGAAGGACAAACAATTGAAAAACCTCAAGATATTATAAAAAATCCTTTGACATTAGACTTTTTAGGATTAGAAGAAAAGTTTGAATACAATGAAACTGATATAGAATTAGCTGTTATTTCTAAACTACAAGATTTTCTTTTAGAATTAGGGAAAGGATTTTTATTTGAAGCAAGACAAAAACGATTTACGTTTGATGAAAAACATTTTTATGTAGATTTAGTATTTTATAATCGATTGTTACAATGTTATGTATTGATAGACTTAAAGTCTGAAGAGTTGATCCATCAAGATTTAGGTCAAATGCAAATGTATGTAAATTACTATGATCGATATGAAAAATTAGAACATGAAAAACCAACAATTGGAATTTTATTGTGTAAAAAGAAGAGCGATGCCTTAGTTGAATTAACTTTGCCGAAAGAAGCGAATATTTATGCCTCTGAATACAGTTTATATTTACCCGAAAAGCAACTTTTACAACAAAAGATGGTAGAATGGGTAAATGAGTTTGAAATGAGAATGTAGAACGATGATAATTGAATTAAAAACAATCGATGATTTGCCTTTTGCGGCTAAAACATTTCTGGAAGAAACGGATAATCGAAAAGTCTTTGCATTTGAGGGGCAGATGGGAGTGGGTAAAACAACATTCATTGTTTCATTATTAAAAGCAATGGGGATTGAAGATATAGAAGGTTCTCCAACGTATTCATTAGTAAATAGTTATGGCAGTGTTGCTTTTGGAAAAATACATCACTTTGATTTGTATCGATTGAATTCTGAAGAGGAGGCTTTTGATATAGGGATTGAAGAAATGCTATATGGTGGAGATTATTGTTTTATTGAATGGCCTCAAAAAATTGAGAATTTATTACCTGAAAATACAATTTGGGTTCGTATTAGAAATAATGAGCAAAACGAACGAACAATTTCTATTGAAATGATTTAATTTAAAATTGGTAAGAGTTATCGTAAATAATTTAAGATGGATAAAAAAGCCATAGTTATAGGTTCAGGAATTGCAGGATTAGCGGTCGCACTTAGATTGAAAAATAAGGGATACGATGTTACTGTTTTTGAATCAAATAGTTATCCTGGAGGTAAAATCTATAACTTAGAATTAAATGGGTATCGATTTGATACTGGCCCTTCTTTATTTACTTTACCAAATTTAGTTGATGAACTTTTTTCACTCTTCAATGAAAATCCAAAAGACCATTTTACATATACAAAAAGAGATACTATCTGTAATTATTTTTGGGATGATGGCACTCGTTTTATTGTTTCAGCTAATAAAGATACTTTTGTAAAAGAGGTTGTTAATACATTTCAAGTTAGTAAGAATGCAATAGACAATTACTTGATTAAAAATAAAGAGAAGTATGATTTGACTTCAAGTATTTTTTTAGAAAAATCATTGCATAAATTTGGAACTTATTTTTCATTATCGACCTTAAAAGCATTAATATTATCTTATAAATTGGATATAAATCAATCATTAGATGATACCAATAAGCATCATTTTAAAGATGGCAAATTAGTGCAGTTATTTAATAGATATGCAACTTATAATGGATCTTCACCCTATAAAACACCAGGAATAATGTCTATGATTCCTCATTTAGAAATGGATTTAGGGACTTATTTACCGGTAGGAGGGATGAAAGAAATTTCTGAAAGTTTATATCGATTTGCTTTGGAAAAAGGAATTCATTTTAAATTTAATGAGGAAGTTGAAAAGATTTCAATTGAGAACAAAGTGGTGAATGGGATTGAAACTAAAAAAGGTGAATACGAGGCTGAAATAGTAGTTTCAAATTCAGATGTTTTTACAAGTTATACTAATTTATTGAAAGAAGATTTACCTCCTAGAAAAATAATAAAGCAAGAAAGATCTAGTTCAGCAATTATATTTTATTGGGGTATTCAAAAAACTTTTCCGGAATTGGATTTACATAATATTTTATTTAGTGAAAATTACGAAAAAGAATTTGATCAAATATTCAATAAACAATCTGTTTCAGATGATCCTACAATTTATATTAATATTACAAGTA
>CANCQX010000141.1 GCA_947380375.1 Flavobacteriales bacterium | reverse complement strand
ATTAACACTTTGTTTACTTTTTTACCAACTCCGTTTGTTTGAGCAGTTTCCAAATGACCACCAAGAATACCTTTTACAACGTCATCTAATTTGTCAATTCCTTTAGCAAGAACAACTCCGTGAGAACCAGTTTCAGCTACAACACCTTTTCCACGACCACCTGCATGAATTTGAGCTTTCACTACGAACCAGCTTGTACCAGTTTCTTCGCTTAATTTTTTAGCTGCAGCTTGTGCATCTTCAACTTTGTCTATTACAATACCTTCTTGTACTTTAACGCCAAAGCTTTTTAATATTGACTTTCCTTGATATTCGTGTAAGTTCATCTTCTGAATTTTAAGTGCCGTAAAGATAGAGCAAATTCTTTGGATAGAGAAGGTTTTAATATTGTTTTTTTTGATATTATATTCTCCTACTTAATTTACTCAATTCATAATCATTTCTTCGTTATTTTTTTAATTTCCTTATCCAAATCAGAAATGTATTTTTTGTCTTGTTCAATTCTAAATTCTTCAAATTCAGCGTGAGCTTTTTCAAAGGCTTGTTCGTGTGAAATAGTTCTAGAATTCTAATCCCTTCAAATTGAACTATTTCCAAAATGGAAATACTTGCTTCTTTACTTCAGAGGCAGTTGTTTCCATTTTGGAAACAACTGAAATTTCATTTAATTCTACTTAATCAAAAAATGTTTTTAAGATGTTTACTAATTGTAGGAACTTCCAACCCTAAAAGTTGAGCGAGAGCTTTCTGTGTAAGCCTAAAACTTTCGTTATAAAAAGTAATTTATTTTAAAAGTTTTCTGTTTTCGATAGTTTGTAGTATTATAATTTGTTTGATAGCAATTTGGTTCAATTTTAATACTCTTTCTTTCTGAGCTACACCTTCATTAATAAATAGAGCATTGATGTTCTCGAGATTTGATAGACATATTAATTCGTTAATACTTGAATAATCTCTAATATTCCCTTTAAGTTCAGGATTTTCAATTCTCCATTCTTTTGCTGTTTTACCAAACAATGCTATATTTAGTACATCTGCTTCAGTAGCATAGATTTGCGAGGCTTGTTGTGGAGTAATTTCTTTTGGTATTAAATTTTCTTTAATTGCATCAGTATGAATATGATAATTAAGTTTAGATAATTCTCTTTTTGCAGACCAACCAAGTTGTTTTTGTTCTTCCTCTTTAAGTCTTTGAAATTCGGTAATTAAATATATTTTAAACGGAACACTAATTGCTGAACCAAATTCGAAAGCGATATCTTTATGAGCAAAAGTACCACCATATTTCCCCTTTTTCACGATAATTCCTATGGCATTTGTCTTCTCTAGCCATTCGGTAGCACTAAGTACAAAATTTGGTAAACCAGCTTGCATTTTAAAGTGGTCAGATTCCACCACTTTAAAATTTGGATTATTAATTTCCTCCCATACACTTAAAAATTCTATAGCATAACGAGTTCTTAACCAATTTTTTATAATGTCAGCAGCTCTGCTTTCGCTTTCCTTTGAATTTGCCATATCAGTAAGTGAAATGTAGTCCTGGTCATTTACTGATACTATTGTGATTTCATTATCTTTTACTTTTATTTTTGCCATTGATTTAAATTGTTAAATGATAAAAAAATCGTTCAGATAAACGGATTTCACGAATTCGAACTTGTAATTCACTAAAATAGTTCATCGAATTACCTGTTTTAAATCGATCGTCGTTTAACGCAAATCCTTTAATGATGTATTCTTTTAAACGTTGTGAAGCCCAAATTCTAAATTGAGTACCTTGTTTTGATTTAACGCGATAGCCAACGGAAATAATGACGTCTAGGTTATAATATTTTGTTTCATAATTTTTACCGTCATTTGCAGTATGTCGGAAATTCCGACATACTGAATTTTCTTCTAATTCACCTTCTTTAAATATATTTAATATATGTTCAGTTATTGTTGTTCTTCCTTTTCCAAAAAGTTCACTCATTTGAGCTTGTGTAAGCCAAACAGTTTCATTTTCTAAATGAACATCAATTTGGATTTTCCCTTCTTGATTTTGATAGATTAATAGATTAGATCCGTTTTGAAAATCCATAGTACAAATGTCTCTTTGATTATTTTTTAATCTAATTTAATGATTAAATTTTAATTAAATACATATCAATCCCTTAATTCTTCCATTGAATTTTGAGGAACAAACTTATTATTCTTCAATCTTTTAAAATTCAGACTTCTTTCTCCAAAATTAATTAATAGTCCTGTTTCTAAATTGTATGCTTCTAAATAATTAATGGCTTGTGCAAAATGAACATCTTCCACTTTCGTTGTCGCTTTAAGTTCGACAGATAATAGACCATCAACTAAAAAATCTACTCTTCTTGTTCCTATATGATTATTTCTATAATAAATCGGCATTTCAAATTCACGTGAAAAAGGAATATCAGCCAATGACATTTCGATCTGTAAAGCTCGTTGATAAATCACTTCTCGAAAGCCATTACCTAAAGCTGAATGAACGCGCATCGCACAACCGATAACTTTTGATGTCAATTCTGAATGTTTGTAGTTAGTGTTGATCATAGATTAAGTTATTATTTTAATTGAAGTTAGAAATAAAAATTCAGAAAATTACTATACTCAAGCTTCGTACCTCTGATTTTTTTGATTAAAATGATTAAAAAGATGAAATAAGATTTTTAAACCCCAACTCATTCAAACCCCCAACTCATCAAAATCATACAAATCAATAAAATCATACAAAATCACAGTTCAGACACCTTCCACAATCTTAATCTCCTCCTCCGTCAATTCATACAAAGCATAAACCATTTGGTCTATCTCCTTATCCGTTTTATCAATTTCTGCTTTTAGTGAAAGTGCTTTTTGTTTGTTTTCTTCAAATAAATCTATCCATTCAAACTCATCTTTTTTGGTAAGCGGTGTACCTTTTATTGTTTTGATAGCTTTATTCAATTCTTTGATGAAATCTACAAATTCTAGAGAATACCATTTTTCTAGTTTTCCTGATAGTTTTTCGATTTGGTATTGAGTTGAGAAATATTTAGAAAACTTAAAGATAATCGTTTGTAAATCTGTCTCCCCCTTTAATATGTAATTTACTTTTTCAACGATTTCTGATTTGATTGTTCCATTTCCCAATGCAATTGGAATACTTTTCAATAACCTTGAATTAAAGCTAGGATAACTTTTATTTTGACTTTTAGGAGATTGCTCATTTACATAATACGTTAATAACTTTGAATTAATCAAGCCTAAAAAATATTTCAATGGAAACTTTTCATCCTTTTGAATAATTACAGCAGCAATATTTTTAACAACAGATTTTTCTTGGATATATGTGGCAAAAATTCGAGGATTAATAATTTCACGAATTATTACTTTTGGTTCATCAAAGTATTGTTTTTTTCTAGGTTCTGCTAACCACTCACCATAAGAAATAAATTCATTTTGAGTTTCGTACTTATATCTATTTATACCCTGAGAAATAAACGGATAATTAAATTTTTCATTTAATTCATTTGAAATAAATACACTATTTTGAATCTCAAAATTCGTTTGTTTAGGATTTCCTTTACCTATCTGATAAACTTTAACACCCATTACTTGATCATAAATATCAATTAATGGAATTGTGTTTTTACATTGAATTATACTTTGAATTACAATAAATGTCTTTTCTTTTTCAGGAATTAGATTTATGAAATTATTATTTTCAAATAAAGACATCTTTTTTTCATAAACTGATTTTAATGATAAATCTAAATATTCAAATTTATTTTCTTTTTGTTCTTTATTGTCAAGTATAATTATGGCTGTTGGAAGATTTACTTCTTCAAAAACATCATCACCTAATTTTATATTCTTAATTGTTTCAAAATGATTTGAAACATAAATTCTTAAATCTTTAAAATACTCTTTTTCTAAATACGAATCAGGCATTATATAACCTAGAATCCCATTCTTTTTAACACTTTGAATACCTAGTTGAACAAAATACTTATATGAGTCAATAGTTCCAAAACTAGTCGCTGAATATTTAATCTTTAACCAATCTTTTGCATCTAATTTAGCTCCATAAGGCGGATTACCAATAATTACATCAAAACCACCATTAGCAAAAACATCCGGAAATTCTTTCTCCCAAGAAAATGCTTTATCTCCTGCAACTTCAACATCATCAATTAAAGAATTACCACATTTAATGTTGTCATTCAACGAATTTAGTTTTCTACCTTTTTGAGCAGTTCGCAACCACAAAGAGAGTTTCGCAATTTCTACACTTTCATCGTTCAAATCAACTCCATAGATATTACGTTCTAAAATGCTATTCTCAATATCACTTAAAATCATTGCATCGCCCATCAATTTGGCTTGCAATTCATCAACGTAGCTATGTTCAGCAATTAAAAACTCTAAAGCTTGGTTTAAGAACGCTCCCGAACCACAAGCAGGATCGCAAATAGTTAAATCCAACAACCAGTTTCGGTAATCAGCCAATTTGTCTAATAATGCTTTTTTAGTTTTCTTTTGGTATGCTGAGCTTGTCGAGGTATAGTCTTCGTCTAAAAGCTTAATTTCTTCTTTTTTCTCTGTACATAATTTACCTATCGTATTGTCTACAATGTATTTAGTGATGTATTTTGGAGTGTAAAAAACGCCGTCTTTCTTTCTTCTTGTTTTAGATTTATCAATTGTATTCCCTTCAATTTCAGATTTTATTTCATCAATTTCGTTCAATGAATTTTCAAAAATATGGCCTAAAATATTTACATCGACTTCACTTTGAAAATCATAATCGCTCAATTTATGCGTATAAGAAAACAAAAGCTGATCGTTAATTTTCAGATTGTCTAAAAATTCATCCGGCTTAAATAAACCACCATTGTATGCAAAAATTTCGTGCGTTTCTTCAATGGCTTCACCCGTTTTGCTTCCAAATGCCGGAAGAGTTACTTTTGCACCATCATTCAAATCGTTAAAGTAGATAACATAACGGTCGTACAAAGAAACCGCCATTCGCATTTTCTGTAAATTCTCCCATTCTTTATTTATTCTACGTATCAAATTGGTAGGCAATAACAAACGATCTTCAGCAAAGAAAATAAATAGAAAACGGTCTAATAATTTTTGCGTTTTTTTGAAAAGTTCTAATTTATCGTGTTGCGGATTTAATTCAACTAAATTGTCAAACAACCCTCTTTTAAACGCTGAATAATCATTGTACAATTGTTTGGTAATTGCACTCTCTTTAGATACAGATTGGTTTAAAAGATTTGTCGGAACATTATTTGAAATACTTTCCCAAGCCAAACAAACATAAAGAAATTCAAATCGTTCTTTGGTTAACGTAAATAAATTGAACTCTTCTTGTTGCGTTGTATTGTCAATATAGAAACGTAATTTTTCAAAATTAGACGTGATGACATAATTACAACCCGCTTGATTGCTTTTATATCCAAATGCTTGAATTTCAATCTTATTTAAGTCCGTAGTTTCCGTTCCTTTTAATTCAATAACGGCAATTGCTTTTCCATCAACGATAATTGCACCGTCAGCCTTTCTACTATTATTTGTGTTTTTTAATTCTGTAAGTAAATTAAAGTTTACTTCAGGATTGATAATATATCCTAATACATCAACAAATAAATCTCTTAAAAATCCTTCTTGGTATTGTTCTTCTTTACTATTTCGAATGTTTTGTTGCTTCTCATAATTGTGAAAAACAGCACAATATTTTTGCCATTTTTGTTCAATTATTTTTGAATCCAAAGCTTCAATATGTTTCTTTATTACGGATTGTTGGAATAATGCCATTATTAATTTTTAAGTCTTG
>CANCQX010000140.1 GCA_947380375.1 Flavobacteriales bacterium | reverse complement strand
AGAACCTCTATTGTCCAATGTAAATACCAAATATCCTTGTTCGGCCATCCAATGCATCCAAAGATTAGAGCCATCTAACCACTCATTTGTAACCATTTGAGCGTGAGGACCACCATAGACATAAACCATAACAGGGTATTTTTTTGAAGGGTCAAAATTACTTGGTTTAATTAATCGAGTATACAAGGTTGTTCCGCCATAGTTTTTGATAGATCCAATTTCCGTTTCCCCAATTTTATATTCTGCTAATTTGTTTACCGATTCTAGAAGTACAATTGACTTTTTACCACTTGAACTTAATAAGATTGATTTTGAAGGAGTTGTGTGATTTGAATATTCATCAAAAATCCACTTTCCATCCGGACTAATAGAAATTTTATGTGTTCCTTGTTCAGTAGTCAATAAACGTTGTTTTCCAGTTAATGAAACACTAAAGAATAATGTGTTTAAAGGGTTTTCTCCTGTTGAAGTAAAAACAATTTCAGAACCTTTATTTATTGATGTTAAGATATTTCGAACAACGAATTTATTTGAAGTCAATTGTTTAATTAAATTTCCTTCAATGTCATAATAATAGATGTTGTTAAATCCATCCCTTTCACTTATCCAAGCAAAATTATTTGAAGTTTCACTTGGGAAAAATACAGGATTTTCAGGTTCTACCCATTTATCGTTTTTCTCTTCAAATAATGTTTTAATTAATTTACCTGTAGAAGCGTCGTATTTATTCAACCACATATGATTTTGTTCACGATTAACCTCGGCGATAATGATGAATTTTTCGTCGGGTGTCCAAGCTACATTTGTAAGATAGTCATCTGTTTTTCCTTGAGGTAAAATAAAAACAGTGGAATTTGTAGCGAAATTATAAATACCAATTTTAGGTTTTTCAGACTTTTGACCTGTCATTGGATATTTAATAGAAGTCAAACTACCCGGAGTTGTATTTATGTTTAGTAAAGGATAGTCAGCAACTTCCGATTCGTCTTTTTGAGCAAAAGCTAATAATGTTCCTTTAGGTGACCAAAATATACCATTATGAATTCCGAATTCACTTCTTGCATAGGTTTGACCTGAAACAATGTTTTTATCTGTATTTTCAGTGATGGCTATTTTTTTTCCTTCAGCTTGGTTTACGAATAAATTATTTTCAATTGTATAAGCAATGTTTTCTTTTGTAGATTGAAAAGAAGAGTTTTCTGCAGTTTCTCCTATATCAAATAATAATTTACCAGACTTTGAACTGATATTAAAGCTATAAAATTTAAATCCATCGTTCACATAAAAAGTTGTTTTATCTTTCCATTGAAATCCTGAAAACCAACTTAATTTCGCATTTAGCAAATTATTTACTTCTTCAATTGAGATTAACTCTATAGCTTTTGTATTTGATGTAGAAGCTTTCATCAATTTTGTGAAACCACTCAAATAGGTATAACTATCTGTAGTTGGAATCCATTGAAAAGAAGGGAGAGTTTCTGCTGCTAATGATCTATATTGTTGCAATACAGCTTGTTCTAGTGTTAATTCTTTTTTTTGTGAGAATGATATAAATGAGCAAATTACAGCTCCTATTAATATATAAGTCTTTAGCATATTTATTTTTTAATGAGTTTATTGAAAAATTCTTCCACTGGTCGCCCTGCTTTGTAGCAGTTTAAAATCGTTTCGTCTAAATTATCAAATAAAATTGTTTCAGGCTCAAACTGTGTGTAAAAATACCATTGTTTGTTAAAAATTAAAGGCTCTTTCTCAGCTGCTAATTTTAATTCTTTAGGAATTATCTTATTTTTCTCACCTTTTAATTCACCGAATGTTTTAACGAAAAGTGGATTGTTATACGTTTTTTGAAATTCGGCTATATTTTCTGCAATACCTTCTCTCACAGTTAATAAATCATCTTTATCTATTTCATAAACTCCTCCGTAAACTCTTAAGTGTTCAGGACCAAGTTCAAAATAAACACCATTAATCGCCTTACTTTTTTTACCCAAAGGAGAAACAACTGCTGAAACTTGCATTTTATAGGGTTGTTTATCTTTTGAAAAACGAATATCTCGATTAATTCTAAAAATACAATCTTTTGCTTCTAATTCTTTAAAAGTGGGGTCAATTTCTGCTAATTTAGAGATAATGTGATTTACAAATTTTTTGAAAGGTTCTTTTACTGAATTTTCATATCGTTTGCGATTTAGATCAAACCAATCTTTATTATTGTTAGGTGCTAATTCAATGAAGAAATCAAGTAAATCTTTTTGGAAAAATGCCATAATGTATGCTTTTAATATTTTATTGAACTTTACAAGTTGGATTATGTTTCACTATAAAATTTACAGAATTTGCAATAAAACAAAATTGATTTGCTTTTTCGTGAAGTTGATTTGCTTTATCTATCATTGAACTTTCACTCACAATAACTGTTGGGTTAAGTGTTACTTCTGAAAAGGAACCACTTCCGGTTTCATTTTGGACTAAAATTCCAGTTGGGTTGTCTATGTAATCGGTAACAATTATTCCAGCATCTGCGCATAAATGAAAATACCAAAGCATATGACAAGAAGAAAGTGAAGCCAACAGTAAATCTTCAGGATTGTATTTTGTTATATCACCTCTGAATGGTGCGTCTGCAGAACCTAATATTTCCACTTTATTTTCTCCTGAAATGATATAATTTCTATCGTAAGCATCGTAACGAGTTGTACCTTCTCCTTTGTTTCCTGTCCATTTTATATTTAGACTGTAATTGTGTTGTTTTACCATTTTAATTCAACTTTTGTTAAAGTTAAATCAAAAATTTAAAATATAATAACTTTGTGAAATTAGTAAAGCATTTAAGTTTGATTTAATGTTTATAAATTAAAAATAGCGAATTAGTAATTGTACTAATCCGCTATTTTTTAAGGTTTTATTTTTTTAACACATTTCAATAACTCCAGCAGCACCTTGACCTGTACCTACACACATCGTTACTACTCCGTATTTTTTATTGCGTTTTTTCAATTCATTCATTATTTGAACAGTTAATTTAGCTCCTGAACAACCAAGTGGATGACCTAAAGCTAATGCTCCTCCGTTAACGTTTACGATATCTGGATTTAACCCTGCTTCACGAATTACAGCAATTGATTGGGATGCGAATGCTTCGTTTAACTCAATTAAATCTATATCTTCTAATTTTAATCCTGCCATTTTGATAGCTTTTGGAATAGCTTCGATTGGCCCAACTCCCATATATTTAGGTTCTAATCCAACGACTGCATAAGATACTAATCTCGCCATAGGTTTTAAACCTAATTCTTCGATCATTTTTTCAGACATAACCAATACGAAAGCAGCACCATCTGAGGTTTGAGAAGAAGTAGCTGCTGTTACTGAACCTCCTAAAGCGAATACTGGTTTTAATGCACCTAAAGATTCTAATGTGCTTCCTGCTCTCGGGCCTTCATCTGTATCAACTACATATGATTTTACTTGTCTTTTTTCGTTTTCATCTAAATAAACGTGTTCTACAGTTATTGGAACAATGTCATCTTTAAATCTACCCGCTTGAATAGCCGCGATTGCTTTTTCGTGTGATTTAATTGCAAATGCATCTTGCTCTTCTCTTGATACTTTGTATTTTTTTGCAACGGCTTCTGCTGTTAATCCCATTCCCCAATACCAATCAGGATGTTCTTTTCCAACTTTAGAGTTAGGAACAATTCTCCAGCCACCCATAGCCATAACTGACATCGATTCAACTCCTCCTGCAATGATACAATCAGCCATTCCTGACTCGATTTTCGCTGTTGCAATTGCAATTGTTTCTAATCCTGAAGAACAGTATCTGTTAACGGTCATTCCAGGTACTTTGTCAGTATCTAATCCCATTAAAGAGATCATACGTCCAACGTTTAATCCTTGTTCTGCTTCAGGTGTAGCGTTACCAACAATGACGTCATCAATTCTGTTTTTATCCAATTGAGGAACAGTCGACATTAAATGTTTAATTACATCAGCAGCTAAATCATCAGGACGAGAAAATCTAAATCCTCCTTTACCTGCTTTTCCAACGGCAGTTCTGAAACCTGTTACTATGTATGCTTTTTGTGACATTTTATTTGATTTTAAGACTACAAGACTCAAGATTTAAAGACTTAATTATCTTTAAATTTTTAAAGTCCTTTTAAAACCTCCAATCATACGTTGAAGATTTTGTAGTTCAGTTAATATTTCATTTAATTCTATATTGAAAAGATCTTTTAAAAGAATTAGTTGTGTTTCAAGTTCATAAGATGAAGAAAGACTAATGTTTAAAAAATGATTAAATTCTTTGTTTGAAGTTCTTCCTGATCCTTCAGCTATATTTGAGGGGATAGAAATGACGCATCTATTTAATTGAGATTTTAATCCAAATTTTTCTTCAGTAGGTAATTGAGACGTCAATAGATAAACGCTTTTAGTGAGATTCATAGAATCCTTCCAAATCTTTAATTCTCTAAAATTGTGTCTCATTTTTTCCTATCTAGTTTATCAGTCTTTAAATCTTGAATCTTAAAGTCTTGAATCTAATTACGAAGAATTTTCCCGTTTTTCACTAAACTTTCTAAACGTTCTAAAGTTTTTCTTTGCATACATAACTCTACAAATGCTTTACGTTCTAAGTCCAATAGATATTGTTCAGAAACTACTGTGTTTTCAGATAAATCACCTCCGCAAAGTACGTATCCTAATTTTTCAGAAATCACTCTGTCGTGGTCTGACATATAGTTTCCTGAAAGCATAGAGTTTGCACCTACGTAAATTAAACCTAATCCTTCATTCCCTAAAACGGTGATGTTTTTGCCTCTTTTAGGAGCTATATAACCAGCATCTGATAATTCTAAACAAGCTGCTTTTGCTCTTGTTAATTGATAATCACGACTAACAACAACTTCGTCAATCCCTTCTCTTAAATAACCTAAATCAAAAGCTTCGTAAGCTGAAGTTGATACAGAGGCTTGACCAATCGTTAAGAAACGTTGACGTAATCTATTTGTTTTGATGTCACCATCTTTCAATTCGTCAGATAAACGTTTCGCAAATTCTTTAGAACCACCACCACCAGGGATAAGTCCAACACCGAATTCTACCAATCCCATATATAGTTCTGCGTGAGCAACTACTTTATCAGCGTGCATAGACATTTCGCAACCTCCACCTAATGCTAAATTGTGTGGGGCAATAACAACTGGAATATTCGAATAACGAACACGCATCATTGCATCTTGGAAAACTTTAACTGCAAAATTTAATTCATCTAAATCCTGTTCAACTGCCAACATAAAGATCATTGCAACATTTGCACCTGCTGTAAAGTTTTGTCCCGTATTAGAAATCACTAATCCTTTATAATCTTTTTCAACGATGTCAATTGCTTTGTTTATACCTTCGATAACTCCGCCACCAATCGTATTCATTTTAGTATGGAATTCTAAATTTAAAATGCCATCACCTAAGTCTACCAGAGTAGTATCTGCATTACCCCAAACTTTATTTTCAGAACGTAAAGCATCTAAAATGATTAAATCTTCCGTTCCTGGAATTGTTACAAATGATTTTGAAGCAAGATCGTAATATTGTTTTTTACCTTTTTCTGTTTGGTAGAAAGAAGTTTTACCTGAAGCTTTCATCTCGTCTAACCACTTTGGAGCAGTTCGACCAGCATCAGCAATAAGTTTCAATCCTTTATCAATTCCGATTATGTCCCACGTTTCGAAAGGTCCGATTTCCCAACCGAATCCAGCTTTTAACGCATCATCTATTTTGTATAAATCATCTGAAATTTCAGGAAGTCTATTGGCTACATAAGCGAATAAGCCACCGAATAATTTGCGATAAAATTCACCAGCTCTATCTGTTCCAGCGAATAACATTTTTGTTCTAGTTTTTAAATCATCTACTGATTT
>CANCQX010000139.1 GCA_947380375.1 Flavobacteriales bacterium | reverse complement strand
ATGGTAATTGGATATTTCCATCAGAAAATTGGAAGAGTTTAGATCAAAGTATCAATAAAATTGAAGATTTTAAACCAGATGCTAATTTTTTTATTAATTTAAGAAAAATCATATAATAGTATAGAATATTCGGATTGTCTTTCTATATTTGCCTTGTTTAAAATTATTCTAAATAAGATGCGTATTATTTTAGCAGATAGCAACGATTTGGTAAGGGTAGGGTTGAGGACGATTCTTGGTTCAGAAAAAAATATTGAAATTGTTGGTGAGGCAAAAAACAATAAAGATTTAAAACAACAATTAATAAGTTTTGGAGCTGATCTTATCTTGATCGATTATACTTCACCGGGTTTTGATATAGATATAATTCACACTGTTTTATCTTTGAATAATTCTGTTCGATTTATTGCGATAACTCCAGAACAATCAGCTCAAACATTAGTAGATGCACTTCGTTCGGGTGTAATGAGTTATGTTAAAAAAGATTGCGATATAGGTGAAATAATTAATGCTGTTAAAGAAACTGGGATTGGTAATAAGTTTTTTTGTGGTCAAATTCTAGAAACTATTCAAAGGGCTTCTATTGATGTTAATGATATTGATTTTGAATCTTTTTCTTGTGAACCTGTAATACTTTCAGAAAGGGAATTGGGAATTGTTGTTTTAATAGCTGAAGGTTTGACAAATTCACAAATTGCAGAGCAGTTATTTTTAAGTACTCACACAATTAACACCCATAGAAAAAATATAATGGCAAAATTAGGTGTTAAAAATACGGCTGGTATTGTAATGTATGCTGTAAAAACAAGTTTAGTTTCTCCTAATAAATTTCTATTCGCCTCTGATTTAGGAAATAGTTAATTCTATTAAATTCGTTGGTAATCTCCTTGCCAATTTTTAATTTCTAATTTTATCATTTTTGGTGATAATTTTTCGTTAATTGCTTTTGTTATGAGTGATTCTAGTTCTTCGTCACTAGCAAATCTTAGAGCGACAATTTGTTTAATATCTAATTGACTTTCAATATTTTCAAATCGTTTTCCTGTTAGTAAGTGATACCTGTATCTCATTTCCATTCTTATAATTCTATCTTGATTTCCTACAGCGAAAGATCTAACATAATATGCAATAATAATAAATACAAAAGTAAAGATAGTTAGGTATAAATTAATTGAATTGCAATCATTTACTAAATTTACAATTGACCAGATAAATAATCCAAAAGCCGAAAGTAATCCAACTTGATGATATCCAAAAACTAATCGTGAATGATTTTTTAAATTTTGAGTTTTCATAATTTATTTTTATTTCCAGATCCAATTTTGTTCGTCATTCCAAGTTATTGAATGAGAAGTTGAAGCCTGTTTTAATGTATTTAATAATTCTGTTTGATTTTCAATTTTTCTTTTAGGAACAATAATAGACTGTCCACTTTTTACTTTTAAGAAATAATAATCAGCTAATTCATTAATTTCATCTAATTCAGAATAATTAATAATAGATTCACCTTGACTATCAGTAATTAAAATTGAATCATTTTCAAAATTCAATGTCGTAGATTCAGACATTCTATCCTTGTAATAATTTCTTACGTGCTTTAAATATGTTTTTTTGTAACTCCATCTTGTATAAAAAGGCATTAATAAAAAAGCTAAAACAGCTAATGTAAAAAAATAAATTGTTTGTCCACCTGAATTATTTCCATAAGAAATAAAAGCAAAAAGCAATAAACTAATAGACATTAATAATCTAATCCGAGCTCTGGTTTTAATTGCTGAAGAAGATTTTGATATTGTAAAAAGTAAATGAGTATGGTAATCTTCTTCTTCTAATTTATAAGTATAATTCATACAAGTAAAATTAAAAATAGATTAAAATGCAACATTCCAACGAGGTAATACATTGTTTTTATCTAAAAATAGTTGTAAAATTAAACCTTCTACGTATGTTGGAATATGTTTCGTGTTTTCATTGAAAGTTTCGTACCAATGAATTTCTAAATTTTCGATATTTTCTTTTTTCATTTGAATTGGCCACGCTTTTCTTCGTGATAATTTTCCAAATTGTTGTCCGTTTACAAGTCTATCATAAATACCACCAACTCTAAGTTTAATTTCTCCGTTATTCTGAATAGTTCCTGTAGAACCAACAAAAACTAGTTCTTTTTCATCTCCTGAAACATCATAAACAAGGTAAATACCATTTCCTTCTTGGGGTGCGTTACACACTTCTGATAATTCATTTTCAATATTGAAAGTAAAGTTATTTTGGTTTTTGTATTTTTTTAATTCTTTGAACATTATATAGATTTGTTTGAATTTTAATTATTAAAACCTGAAATAGTAATATCCTTTTTCAAGAGAGCATAAAGATAGCTCTTTTTGAATCTATAATTGGTTTATTTAAAGTAAAATCAAACTTTATTAATATAGTTTTGAAATAAACTAATAAGTTTTAAATTTATATTGTTTTACAATCCATTAATTCTGATTCAAATAACGAATCAATTTTTTCTCTATAATGCAATACCTTTTCCTTGTTATTAATTGAATGTGTTAAACAACAAAGAAAAAATGGTTCGTCAGTTGATGTAAAAAGCACTACCCATTTTGATATAAAAAAATCTAATACCTTTCCGTTAATATTTAAAAAATTCTCGTAATGAAGAGGTTTTTTTGTTTCATAAGCTTCTAAATCAAATTTTAGAATACGTTCCGCATTTTCTTTTGAGAAAATTTCTAAATCTGTCTTTCCAATTATTTGTTCTTTTTTTAGTCCTAATGATTTTAAAAAATTTTCATTTACAAAAAAGTATTTCCCTTTTGGATTTTTTATAGAAATACTACCATCAAAAGTATTTGATATATCTTGAATTAAATCAATTGCTTCACAAAGTGGCTTCATATTATTTTGAAAATTAGTTTTACTTCCATTTCTATATTGTTTTTCAAAAATAGAAGTAACTAAAATAAAAAATAGCAGTTAAAGTCTTTTTGTAAAGTGACTTTTATCAGTTTGATTATAAGGTATTAAGTATTTCAAAGAATTAACCTCATAGCCTTATAATTAGTTTTTATTGATTAAACATAAAAAACTATTCAATGAATATATATTCTAATTTTCAAATATTTTTCCAGGATTCAATATTCCTTTTGGATCAAATACTTTTTTAATTTCTCGCATCAAATTTAATCCTGTTTCATTAAAGGCAATGTCAATGTATTGTTTTTGAACTAATCCAATACCATGTTCTCCCGAAATCGTTCCACCTAATTTTACGACCTCAGTAAAAAGCTCTCTTATTGCTTTTGGTAATTCATTGTCCCATTGATCATCGGATAATTCACCTTTGAGAATGTTTATATGTAAGTTTCCATCCCCTGCATGCCCATAGCATACTGACTTAAATCCATAATTAGCTCCAATTCTTTTAACGTGATCTAGTAATTTTGGAAGTTCGAAACGTGGAACAACAGTATCTTCTTCTTTATAGATTGATTGTGATTTTACAGCTTCACCGACTTTTCGACGTAGTTTCCATAAATTATCTTTTTGAGCTTGGTCTTCTGCAAATAAAACTTCGTCCGTTTGAAATTCATCTAAAACAAGCATGATTTTTTCACATTCTTTCATCAAAACTTCATTATCAAATCCATCAACTTCAATAAGTAAATGTGCTTGGTGCTTCTCATCTATTTTAACAGATGTGTCATTCATAAATTTTTGAGTAAAAATCAAGGCATCTCGTTCCATAAATTCTAAACCACTTGGTGTTATACCAGCTTTAAAAATTGCAGCTACAGCTTCACAAGCTTTTTTAGCATCAAAGAAAGGTACTAACATTAACAAGTCTAGAGTAGGGTGAGGGATAAGACGAAGAACAATTTTAGTTATAATAGCTAAAGTTCCTTCGCTTCCAATAATAAGTTGAGTTAAATTGTATCCTGTTGCATTTTTTAAAACATTTGCACCTGTCCAAATTATTTCTCCATTTGGTAAAACCACTTCAAGGTTCAAAACATAATCCTTTGTTACACCATATTTTACAGCTTTTGGACCTCCGGAATTTTCAGAAACATTGCCACCTATAAAACAACTTCCTTTACTTGCAGGATCTGGAGGGTAAAATAATCCTTTTGCTTTTACAGCATCTTGTAATTCTTGTGTTATAACTCCTGGTTCTGTTACAACTTGATGATTATCTTCGTCTATGTTAATGATTTTATTGAATTTTTCCATTGACAAGGCTATTCCTTTTTGAATAGGAAGTGATCCGCCACTTAATCCAGTTCTTGCTCCTGATGGTGTTACCACTATTGAGTTTTCAAAAGCATATCTCATAATGGTTGAAACTTCTTCGACTGTTTGAGGTTTTAATACAATCTCTGGCAAATAAACTAAATCTTCCGTTTCATCGTGACCATATTTTTCTAAATTTTCTTTATCAATAAAACAACGATCTCCCATAAGAGATTTGAAAAATGTAATATCAGAAGAGTCGATTTTTTTAAACATAAAATTTGAATAAAATGGAAAATAAAAAGTTCCTATAAAATTAAAAAAGGGAATCATAAGACTCCCTTCAATTGTAATAAATTATTTAATTATTTTTTTACACGTTCAACGTAAACACCTGTTCTAGTGTCTATTTTAATGATTTCTCCCATATCAATAAAAAGGGGAACTTTCACTTCTGCCCCTGTAGCGATAGTTGCTGCCTTCATTGAATTGGTAGCTGTGTCACCTTTTACACCAGGTTCTGTATAAGTTACTTCAGAAATAATATGCATAGGAAGCTCGACTACTAAAGGTAATTCTTCTTCAGCATGAAATAAAATATTACAAATCATACCTTCTTGTAAAAAACCTGGTTTTTCAATCATGCTTTTAACAATTGAAACTTGTTCATACGATTCATTATTCATGAAGATAAAATAATCTTCTTCTTCATATAAATATTGGTACTCACGATTTTCTATACGTACTATATCAATTTTATGTCCAGCAGAAAATGTGTTTTCCAATACTCTACCTGTTTCAATAGAACGCATTTTTGTACGAACGAAGGCAGGACCTTTACCTGGTTTTACATGTTGAAATTCTATTACTTGAAATAATTTATCATTGTGTTTTATACACAATCCGTTTTTTATGTCTGATGTATTTGCCATGCTTTTTTTATTAAAGTGAGCAAATATAAATATATGGTGCTTAAAGTCCTATATTTGTTTGTATATTTTTATTTGTTTTGTAATTGTTATTCGTCGTAAAAATATAAATTATGGATATTTATGAGTGATTATTGGAAAAGTTTATCAAGTTGGAAAAAAATAAAATTAGTCATCTCCTTGATTTGTTTAATTTTAACTGTTGTTTTTTCCTTTCAAAATTGGGATTCGGGAGATTTAAAATTGGTTTTTTTTAGTATTAGAATACCAATAACATTATTAATAGCAATATCACTTTTTATTGGATACAGCTTGGCTGTTGTCTATAATCATAAAAAATTAATTGACAAAGATCAGGAAATTAAAGAGTTAAAATCGAGACTTAAAGATTTCATGACTGACAAAAAGGATTTATTATAAAATTCTGTCTTTAAATAAGCGAATTATTACTTTACGATTTAGCTATACTTCCTTAACTTTTCTTTTAGAAATTAGTAATAATCCTATAAAAGTAAAAGCACCATTAATAATTAATAGTTCATTTCCAAAAACATAACCATCAAACCAAGTTGATGAATTCAATGATAAATAATAACACAAAATAGGGGAGAGTATACATATAAAAGGTACAATTATTTCTTTGGGTTTGTATTTAGTGAGAATTCCAAATGAAAATAAACCAAGTAAAGGTCCATAAGTATAACTCGCTATTTTAAGAATAGCACCGATTAAATCACTGCCAGGATTTTTTTCTATATACATTTGAGTTCCTAGAATAATTATTAAAAACAAAATAGAGAAACTAATATGAACATATAGTTTATATCTTTTCTTTTGTTTTTCATCTCTTTTATCGAAATTTAAAAAATCAATACAAAACCCTGTTGTTAATGCTGCTAATGCACTATCAGCAGAATCATAGGATGAAGCTATTATTCCTAATAAAAAGAAAACTCCTGCTATTGTCCCAAAACTTCCTAAAGCCAAAGTAGGAAAAACATGATCTGTAATTATCTTCCCATTAGCTTCAGGTAAAGAAATTCCATTTTTATTTGCAAAAACATAGAGTGCACCGCCTAAAATCAAAAATAAAAAATTAACAAAAACTAAAACTGATGTAAAAGAAT
>CANCQX010000138.1 GCA_947380375.1 Flavobacteriales bacterium | reverse complement strand
ATTCTTACTTCAGTTAATTCAGGAGAAATATAATTTACAAATCTCCACATTTCTAAAATATCATTCACGTGAACAAAATAAGGCTTATAAAAAGTATTAGTAGAACATAACTGAAAAGATTGAGTTGAGTCAATTAAATTATGTACTACTTTAAAAACTATCCCATCGTTTTTAGTTACTACTATGCAGGGAGTAGAATTCCGAATAGTCATCCAATTTTGAATAAATTCAGCTACAACATAAGAGCCTTCTACAACTGGTGGCATAGAATCTCCTTGAATTGGGAATGATCTGTATTTTTTATTTTTGGATAAAAAGGGTAGATGAAACGTAGGTAAAACCTTCAAGTAATCAGGATCTGCATAACCAGAAGCATAACCAGCTGAGGCTTTCATAGAAACCATTTCAATCAACTCTTCTTCATGTTGGTTAACTATTGAAGTCAATACCCTTAATTTTTGACCTTTTACATCAGCATAAAGACCTTTATCAAGTCTCTCTAATTCATTATCGGTATATTTTTCAAAATCTTTTCTAATCAAATCATCAATAGGAACTTTATAGTAATCACTAAAAGCAACTATATTATCAAGATTAGGCTGTGCAACTCCATTTTCATAACCACTATAAGTTGATCGTGTCAACTTTAAATCTTGAGCTACCTCTTCTTGAGATTTTTTTAATCTTTTACGAAGTATTTTAAGGTTATTTCCAATTTCCATTTCAGCTTTATTTTATTTTATTTAACGAAATTAGTAAATTCTTATATAATAAACAAAATAAAGATTAAATATTAATCATTATTTAATAAAAAAGGAGTTAATTTAAAATAAAATATTAATTTACAGCATTTTAATAAAAGTAAAAATTGAGTTCAACAATATAATTTAATTGAATTATAAATTTACAAATTCAAAAACAAAAATTACTCTCTCAAAACAATTGTTTGTCCTGCCATTCTAGCATAAACAGATGTGAATTTAGCTCCTAAAAAAATAATTTGCGAAGAATAATACATCCAGGTCAAAAGAACTAACATTGTTCCAGCAATACCTCCATCTTTTGCGAAAAAATAATTTCCTAAATAATATTTAATCAATAACTGTCCAAAATACAACATCAATCCTGTTACTAGAGCTCCTGCAAATGCTAATTTCCATTTAACGACTCCATCATGTAAAAATTTAAAAATAAATAAGATTATAATAACACTTGAAAAAATCGATAATCCATGCTCTATCATACTTAAAATTAAGGAATGTATCATTTCACGACCTTCAAATAAATGGGTTCCAAACGACAATAAAAAAGTTTGTGCAAAATAAATTACTATAACCACAATTCCTATTGAAGCTAAAAGCGTAATAGAAACTAATCGAGATACTAAATGCCAAATAATCATTTTTTTATGACTATGGAATATTGGCTCTATATCAAAAAATTCATTTATACTTCCTCTTAAAGAAGCTAATAACGCTGTACTAGAAAGTAACAATGCAAATATTCCTATAACGTTTAAAAAGAAACTTCCTTTTACCATATCCACTCCATTAAGAAAAGAAAGTATACCACTAACATCTTGAATACCAACTTGTTCTTTTAAAAGCTTTCCGATTATTTCAACCATCTTTACATTCCCTACCACTTTCCCAAAAGTCGCAAAAGCTAGATACAACAATGGAACTAATGCAAAAATGGTATAATAAGATAATGCTGCTCCATGTAAAAAACTTTTCTCTTGGAAAAATTCTGAAAAAGTTGTTTTTACAAGTTTACCTACTTCAGCCCAAGTTAAATGGCGTATTCCTTTTTTTAATGATAATTTTTTTTTCATTTTTTAATGTTTCAGAATGATATAGTATGACTTGTTCTCCTTTTTCGGTTTGAAAATAATTTATAAAATAATCGCCTGCAAAACGAGAATAAATAAATTTTACAACTATTTGATTCTCATTAAATTCTTTAATAATTTGAAATTCTGTCGGACGAAACAAAACCTCTTCACCATTTATAGTTAAAACATTAATAATCCCAAATAATTCACCTTCTTCTTTAGAAATTGGATTATTATAAAATTCTTCAGGAGATCCAACTCTACTTATTTCTCCATTTGAAAAATGAATTATCCGATTTGCTAAACTCAACATTTCTCCACCATCATGGGAAACTAAAATAAAACTAGTACTTCTAATTTCTTTCATTTGAAGTAAATAATTTGATATTTTCAATCTCAAACGACCATCTAAATGAACAAATGGTTCATCTAATAATATCAATTTAGGTTCTCCTGCTAATGCTCTCGCTAATGACAAACGTTGTTGCTCACCACCAGAAAGTAATAATGCTTTCTGATTGGACAAGTGTGTTAGCTCAATTAAATCCAATAACTCATCAACTAATTCATCTCTTTCTTTTCTAGGTAAATAAAGTGCTTTTTCTCGTATATTTTCTTTAACAGTGTGATAAATATCTAATCCAAAATCTTGATTTACTAACTTAATTTCATCGTGACCAGGAACTAAATTTTGAGAAGGACCTTTTACTTTTACATCCTCAAATAAAACTTCGCCACAACTTGGATCTATTAATCCTGCAATAACTTTAAGTAAAGTAGTTTTTCCTGCGCCACTATTTCCGACAATACCAATAATTTCTCCCTCTCCTATTTCAAAACTTACATTTTTAAAAATGGGAAAATCGTATGAAAATGCTATAGAATTTAACTGAAGCATTAATCAGCTAATTCTTTTGGAAATTCCTGAAGTGCAACATAAATACCAGGAATTGGATTTGTATGTGGTTCTTCTTCTTTCAAATATACATTCAAACGTTTACCTTCCGATTCATCTACTATATCAAAACTTTCTACAATACTTTCAGAACAAGCCATTTGGGTTATAGAACCATCCATTAATACAATATCAAAAACAATCATTTCAGGAATATCATAAGCAAATGATTCCGTTTCTGAAAGATTTCCTTTAATCGTATAAACTGCTTTTCTTAAAGTAACAACTTCCTTAACATCAGTATTAATACTTAATTCATCCTCCCATTCAATACGTAAATTATTTTCAGATTCTTCTCCATTATGTTGGGCATCAGCATGCTCTTGAGAAAAATGTTCATTCAACATATAAAAATGTACGTTTAATTGCATAGTAAATTATTTTAAAGGTAAAAATACAAAAAAAAATTAAGGTTAAGATTGAAGGTTGAGACTCAATCTTATCCTCAACCTTAATCATTAATTTAGTACCTTTACAAAAAATACAAAAAGTCAGATCATGCAAATTGTCAAAATAAACAAGAACAAAATTAATTCAATTGAAAGAAGACATCCTTGGGTATTTTCAGGAGCAATTTCAAGTGATGTGACAGATATAAAAGACGGAGATATTGTAACTGTATGTGATCATAAAGATTACTTTTTAGCACGAGGACATTTTCAACATGCTACTATTTCTGTTCGGATTTTAACTTTTGAAGACCTAGAATTAAACCAAGATTTTTTCAATAAACAAATTTCAAATGCTGTTGAACTAAGAAGAAAACTTAATTTAATCAATGAAAAATCAAACATTTGTAGATTAATTCATGGAGAAGGTGATTCATTACCCGGTTTAATCGTTGATTTTTACAATGGTGTTGCTGTAATTCAATGCCATAGTATTGGAATGTATAATTCTATTGATTTAATTGCTGAAGGATTAAAATTTGCACTCGGATCTACTTTAACAGCTATCTATTCAAAATCTTCAGATACACTACCTCAAAGAGCTGAAGGAAAAGATGCTTATTTGTTCGGAACATGCGAAACTCCACATTTAGCATTGGAATATGGTGTAAAATTACAAATCGATTGGATTACTGGTCAAAAAACAGGTTTCTTTATCGATCAACGTGAAAATAGATTCCTTTTAGGGAAATATTCTCAAGGTAAAAAAGTATTAAATACCTTCTGTTACTCTGGCGGATTTAGTCTTTTAGCATTACAAGAAGGAGCAGAATTAGTTCATTCTTTAGACAGTTCAAAAAAAGCAATCGTTTTAACCGAAGCAAATGTTGAATTGAATAATTTTGGTTCAAAACACAAATCAATTGTGGCTGATGCAATGGATTATATGAAAGATTTAGAAGAGGATTATGATATAATTGTGTTAGATCCTCCTGCATTTGCAAAACATAGAGATAAAAGACATAAAGCAATTCAAGGATATAAAAGATTGAACGCTCATGCTATTCGACAAATTAAACCTGGAGGAATTATTTTTACATTTTCTTGTTCTCAGGTTGTCGATAAATTCTTATTTACCAATACTATTATCGCAGCAGCAATTGAAGCAGGACGAAATGTTCGAATTTTAGAGCAATTACACCAACCTGCAGATCATCCGATTAATGCTTTCCATCCTGAAGGTGAGTATTTAAAAGGTCTTGTTCTTCAAGTAGATTAATAATCTATGTTAGATCTAAGGTATAAAACAATTCTAAATGTTGCTCTTCCATTAATGGTTTCGAGTTTTATTCAAGCTGTTGTTTTATTGACTGATACTGCATTTTTAAGTCGCTATAGTACACTTTCTTTTGATGCTGCTGGAAATGCTGGTCTTATCTATGTAACAATGTTTATGGCATTAATAGGTATGGGTGACGGTGCTCAAATATTGATAGCTAGAAGAATAGGTCAAAAAAACATCGATGCGATTGGTCGAATTTTCGGCACATCGATAATAGTACATTTACTTTTGGCAGGTATTTTATTTGTATTTCTGCAGCTTGCTATCCCTAGTATGCTTCAAAGTTATTCGAAGTATAAAGATTTAGCTTTAGCTCAAATAGATTTTATTTCAATTCGAAGTTTCGCTCTCTTTTTTGCAATGATTTCTCTTCCTATCCAAGCTTTCTTTTTTGCAACAGGAAAAACCTGGATTGTTTTAATAAGTGCTTTAATTACAGCAAGTTCCAATATAATTCTTGATTATGTTTTAATATTTGGTAAAATAGGTTTACCTGAAATGGGATTAGAAGGAGCAGCATTAGCTTCAACCTTGGCAGACGGATTAGGAATGTTATTCTTAATCGTCTTTTTAATATTTTCAAAAATGAGAAAAGAATATGCTTTATTCTCTCATTTTTCGTTTAATTTCGTTTCATTTAAAGAATTAATTAAAATAGGTAGCCCTATTATGTTTCAAGGACTTATAGCTTTATCAACTTGGACTATTTTTTTTACCTGGATCGAACAAATGGGTAAATTTGAATTAACTGTTTCTCAAAATATTCGTTCCATTTATTTTTTAGCTTTTATTCCAATTTGGGGATTTTCAGCAACAACTAAAACCTACATTTCACAATACATTGGTAAAAATGATTTTCAATCCTTAAAAATAATTCAAAAACGAATTCAATTCTTAACAATGTTATTTTTATCTGTCATTATTATAGGAGCAACTTTCTTTCCTTCTAGCTTAATTTCAATGATAAATCCTGCGGAAGAGTATGTAAAAAAAAGTGCTGAAATCCTAAGATTTATTTCTATCTCTACTTTAATATTTGGATTCGGAAGTGTTTATTTTCAAACAATTAACGGGAGCGGAAATACAATGATAACTTTTACAATTGAAGTAATTAGTGTTATCATTTATCTTATATCAGCTTACATATTAATAAAAGTTCTAAAATCAGATATTTACTGGATTTGGTCTGTTGAATATATTTATTTTGGAACAATGGGACTTTTATCAATAGGATATTTACGGTTTTTTGACTGGAAAAAGAAAGTACTTTAAACCTTTATTTTTACTCAAAAAAGCTCATAATTTTATATTTCCTAAAAAAAAGAATTACTTTATATTTGCTTAAAATACACCAATAATGACAAAAGAAAATTTCAGAATCGTTTTTATGGGGACTCCAGAATTTGCAGTCACTATTTTAAATGAAATAGTAGTTAATCATTTTAATGTAGTTGGAGTTATTACTGCACCTGACAAACCAGCAGGCCGTGGGCAAAAAATATCTGAAAGTGATGTAAAAAAATATGCACTTGAAAAGGAATTAAATATTTTACAACCGACAAATTTAAAAGATGAAAATTTCGTTCAAGAATTAAAAAATTTAAATGCTGATCTTTTTGTAGTTGTTGCATTTAGAATGTTACCCGAAATTGTTTGGGGAATACCTCCTAAAGGAACAATAAATCTTCACGCCTCTATTTTACCAAATTATAGAGGGGCAGCTCCAATAAACTGGGCGGTAATAAATGGAGAAAAACAAACAGGTGTAACAACTTTTTTTATTGAAAAAGAAATAGAT
>CANCQX010000137.1 GCA_947380375.1 Flavobacteriales bacterium | reverse complement strand
TTTATAATAATAATTGGAATTAAAAAAAGTGAAATAATCAAAATGTCAATTATAATTTTTAAATAACCTAGTCCAGTTGATAGAATATTTAAATCTAAAAAAAATGAATTTGAATTAATTAAAATAAAAGGTGATTTTTTATCGGAAGTCAAAACTTTTTCAATCAACCAATAATCAGATTTAAATATTTCAGAATTTTTCATTTCTAGCAAAGTATTATTTATAGAATTTTTAAATATAAATAACTCTAAACCATTTGCGACAATAAAACCTAATAATACTAGAAGTGAAACTCTTATTAGTGAAGATATAAATAGAGAAGAAGTGACAAAAGGTCTTAATCTTAAGTTATTCATTTCTCTGATTTTATGCTTTTCATGATAAACAATCTTTAATATTTCATCATCAGTAACTTCCTTCATTTTTTTTGTATAATAAGGTTCAAAAAGTTGTTCTCTATTTATTAATAAATCAAATAAATGAGCTTTTTTCGGTAACAAATTCAAGGTGAAAATTAATTTAAGTAAATTATATACAACAAATGCCATAAATAAACTTACTAATATTGCAATAAGCCAAGATTGAAACAAAACCAATGAATAAAATAAAAAAGATAAACTTGAAAAAATCGTTAAACAAATTAACATTAATGCTAATAAATTATAAATTTTCAGCTGTCTATTCATAATATTAATACGATCCTTTGATTTGTCAAAATACCCTTTTCTTATACCAAATATTTTACAAGGCATAAATGTTATTTCTTTATTTTTTTGTTCTTCTGACATTTTCTTAGTTATTTTGGACAGTGAACACTATAAATCCATTTTGTTCCGGTTGCAGGACCAGGAATTAATTTTAACATAAAATTAGTTGGTTTATGTTTTTTGTACTGATAGTTCCAATTTAAAAAACCTTCCCCTCTAACATTTTCAAAAGTTGAATTTATTAATTCACCATCATAAAACATCTCTAACATATCCGGCTCGTTATACATATCATAGTGAATTTTAACTTTTCCAGACTGTTCTCCTAAATCAAAATATTGAATATCAACATGATTGAACCCGTCCGCCTTTTTTTGAGCACATGGTTCAATATCTACTTTATTCTCTTCAATTTTTGTTTTTAATGTATCTGACTCCGTTTTTAAATCTTCTAAATTATTTTCCAATCTCCATTTTTTAACATAACATGTAAGATTTTTACCAATTGCAGTACATTGTTTTAACAACCACAAAAGTATAATAAGTAAAATTAGCCATCGTAACCATTTCCAAATATTTGGGATACAACCAGGATTTAAAAATTTATTTTTAGGTTCGACTGGTGTAGAAGGTACTTCTTGATTGGGAATGTTCTTAAAAGACTCTCCTTTTGAAGAATTGCTATCATTTTCTGAGTTACTTGAATTTTTAGAGTTTGAGTTATTTTCCCCTGAAGAATTAGAATTATCTTCTTTATTTTCATTATTTCGAGTTGGATTATTTTCCTCAGAAATCTTATTATTCTTTTTTAAAACAGAACCATAAAAACGTCCTTTTATTTTACCGAATGTCTTTCCATTAAGTTGCCAAGTTGAAAGTATTTCGATGTTAGTTAATGTAAAATCTTTAATATCAAAAATTCTTTTATTGTCATAAATCCATTCATTTCCTGGATGAATTTGTATATTTTTAACTTCACTAAAATTAAAATCCTGAGAATTATTTTGAATTACCTCAGTGAAGTTTTTAATATTAGTTGCTTCTCCTTCATGAATATTAACTAAACAATCATCACTATTTAGTTCTTCAAATGATTGAAAATATTTTTTTTGATTTGTAGAAAATGTACCTTCAAAGTCTCCTGATATAATTTTTAAAATATTATTTTCCACCTTCTTTTCTTTGAATTAAAATTTCCACACGCATATTTCTATTAAAAGAATTCCCTGTTATATCTTTTTGATATTTTGAAGGATCTGAGATTGAATTTAATGAGCCACAGCCTTTTATAAAAAGTCTTTCAGATGAAATACCTTTTGAAATAAAATATTTTTTTAGTTTTAAAGCTCTCTTGAAATCAATCCCTTTATTTTCATTAATAGAATTTTTAAATCCTTTAATGTCAATTTTTAAATGTTTATACTTATTTAAAAATTTATTCATCTCCATTTTAGAGTGCTTTGACATATCTAACTCTATTGTTGAATTATTGTAAAAATAGATTTTCGATAAATTTTTAAACTCATCAAACATATTCTTAAAATAAATTTTTCGTAAAGAATCATTATGCTTACTATTTTTAGATACATTAGTTTCTAATTCGGGAATTTCATCACATACCTGAATATGTTTTTTTGGTGCTGAGCACATTTTAAAAAGCCAAAATAATAGTAACAGTAAAAATAACCAACCTAATAATCTCCAAAGTAAAAAAAAACATCCTTTTGCGTTTTTTAATGGGTTAAAAGTTTTTTTTGGTAAAGGAATTGGAGGTGTTAAAGGTGATTGCCAAGTATCATTAGATGAATTTCTTGAACCACCACTTGATGTCCCTGATTCGTTACTTGAATCATTCGAATTATTTTTTTTGTCAGGACCTGTAAAAGGTGTTTGGCTTTTTTGATGAGTAACACCTAAAACTTTACTTTTTAAAACCCCATATGTTTTACCATTTAACTCCCAAGAATTAATCACTTCAGGGTCAATAAGTAAAATCTGATTAAAATCAAACTTTTGTTTACTTGGGAAGTGAGATCCTTTACCTGAATTAACTTCAATATTGGATGCATTTGTCAAAAGTATACTATCATAGCTTTTATATTGTTCAGGATTAAAAACATCTAAAAATTCAGTGTTTTTAATTTCTCCATCGTAAATCTTTAAATGACAGTCAGTATCAGAGGATATTTTCTCTGATACTGACAACACATTGTTTTGATTTGTATAAAACAGCCCTTCAAATGAGCCTAATATGACATACTGATTCGACATTTATTTAACTAGGTGTGACTGTTGATTCAGAGTTCATGAAGTTTTCAGGATTTTCTTCAATCTCTTCCCTTTCTTTTTGTGCAAAAATGGTTATTGCATGTTTTGCATTTTCGGCTTCCAAATTATTTTGATGTTCAACTACATCTTTTATTCTTTTCGGATTATAGTTTTCTTTCAATTTATGAATTTTATCGCTTTCATCCTTTATATGAACTATTGAAATGCCTTGTTTAGTTTCAAGAATTTGATTGACATTTTCTGACATATAGTCATAAGGACTTTTTGTTAATTGCATTTTTAATAAAACGGGAGCTATTTCTATGAAAATAAACATTAATCTCACCAACCATGAGGGAGCAGTTGAACCTGGAACATCTTCTAATGCTAGAATTCGATCCAATAATCCATGAGAAGAACTATTTACTTTACTTAACTCTTTTATTTTATTTGTTTTATTATCTTCAAAAACCTGAAGTTTTTTGTCAATGACTACAATTTTCGAAGTTTTTTCATCAATTCTTCCCATGACTTCACTCGCCATTAATTCAAATTTTTGGCATTTTGGTCCACAACCACCTTTTTCAGTCGTATTTTCTTTTGCAGCCATACTTTTGTATCCTTCGCGCTCTTTTTCAAGAATTTGAATTTCACTATCTAATCTAGCTTTATCACTGTTTAATTTATTAAATTCAGGAGAAGTTGTATATTGAAGTTCTATTTTTTTAATTTCAACTTTTTGCTCTTTCTCATTCATTTTATAAAACTGTTTATCAATCTCTTTTTGAAAAATATACACTTCCAATGGTGCAGAAATAGTTAAACCTAATATGATAGCCATTAACAATCTTGGAGCAGCATTTTTCCACTCTTTCCCCGTCATATCATCGCTGTAGTCTCCTTTTCCAGTGCTACTAACTATAAATCTATCTAAATTAAAAATAATTCCTCCCCATAATAATCCAACTGGGATAGCGATTCGAACATCTTCAAAAATATAATTGATAGCGAAAAACATTGAAATAGTTGCAAGTATACCTGTTGCTAATACAATACCACCTAATCCAACATATTTTACATGGTCTGAAAAACTTGAATAAGTTAATATTCTCTTATCGGCGCCCGCGCACCACCAAAAAAAACGAGTACTCCCTTTGATACCATCTTTTGCGCTGTAATCTACATGTTCATTCATTTGACTTTACTTTTATTAAAAAAATTTTCATTAGTAATTTGGTTAAATCTAGAAGGTTTAAAACCTTTTAAATTCAACCTTCCTGCATTAAATATATAATTATTTAATTTATTTTTATTTGGATACTTTTTATATCCGAAATATTCAAAATCAGTAAAAAGAAAAACATTTTTCAAACTCAATTTTTTAAAAACTTTTGATGGATAGATCATTTTCTTAGTTGAGGCTTTCGATAATTCAAACGTTTTAATTTCAGGATTTGATCTATGAAGTTTAGTGTTCTGTTTAGATATCTTTATTGTATTGACTGTTTTAATTTCTTCAACAGGTAGAATTAGTTCAGCTCTTAATCGTCCTTTTAATGTATAAGCTATTAACTCAAAATTATTATTACCTTTTGAAATAATAATTTGAGCAGTATTTCCTTTTATTTTCTTTTGTATAGGATTAAGGTCTATTCTATATGCACCTGAAACCTCCCAATTAAGTATTGTTTTTCCACCATTTATAACAAAACCTGGCTTAGAAGGATGTAAATAATATTCTTTTTCATCTATTTTTGTTAAAAAATGATCAGTTGAAATTGAAAAATTAAATGATTTTATTTCTGCTTTCTCACTATTCAAAATCACTTTAAGAATATTTTTCAATAATGGAATGTAAGGCATTATTATTAAAATAAAAGCAACAGAAGCGAATAGTGAAATTCCTTCAGTTAAATCTAAACCTCCTAACCAAATAAAAAAAGATCTCATAATTTTAAATTAAAGGAATTATTTCATTCACTTCGATTGGAACAGGTATTCCAATTTTTGTAGGTACAGTAGTTTCTAAAACTAAAAAAGATTTATCTCCATATATAACATCGAAACCATTATTATGTTCTAATCCTGACACACCCACAACCATATGTCCTGTATTTGTAGATAAATTACATATAATCATTATAATATTTTCCCTTGAAATCAAATTCATAATAATGGAAGAAAATAACATTGATTTACTGTCGCAATCTGAATAACTTAATATTATCGATTCATGTGGAATGGAAACGCCGCCATAAGTATGACTATTTGTGTCAAAATTAGGAACACCATATGGAATGTATTGCACAAAATTTAATGCTGCTTGTACCCTGTTAAAATAAGAATCATTATTTTTTAATTGAAGTGCTTTTAAAATTGAATCTGAAATTTCTTTTCCTAATTCTTGTGATTGTAAAACAATAGATTTGTGATTTGGAAAACCCGTTCCGATATGTATGAATTGATTCACAGCGTTTGAAACAACATCAGGCCTTAGCGTAGTTACATATTCATGTTCTTCTTTATGAATAAGAGGAAAAGTATAATTTAAATTAGCAACATCTCCATTTATTTCTCCGAAAACACCCCATTTTCCATGAGAAATAAATTGTTCAGGTAAATTCGAATAATTCTTAGTAACTGTTTTGTGTTGTGTTAAAAATTCTATTAATGAATTCTGTTGATCAATATCAAATGACTTAGTTTTTTGAAAATTTTTGTTTAAACTTAAGTAAATAGTTGTTCCTATAAGAAATGAAGAAATAATAAAGGTTTCAATCATAAATGACAGACTAGAATTTCATTTTAAAATACAAATTTACAAAAAATTGTTGATATTTATCATTTTTCTTCTAATTCTAACTTTTATTGCTATATAGATCTAACAAGGATCTGTTTTAAGACTTTCTTAAACTAGTCCAATATTCAACATAATTAGTTAAAAAAATAATTTGGTAAAATCAATAATTTTTATTTTTAGACTCACAAATATTTATGCTTAAATTTTCGCTCTCCACAACAATTCGACTTGATCCCCTTGATCCTTGATCCTTCACTTTGGTTAATAAATAAAAATGTTATTAACAACAAAAGGTCTTGATTTCTCAAGACCTTTTGTCAATGTTTTTGTCAATTAAGACTGTAACTTATTTAATTTCAGTTACTTTAGTGATCCCGCTGGGATAATTCCAAACTCAAATAAGTATTGATAATCAATTAGTTATATGTACTAAATATACGTGCTAACCTCATTGCTGTAATAATATTTAATGCTATTTACACACTTTTACAATTCGTTTATTGCATAACAAATATACATATTACACAACTAAAATCAAACAAACTACATCAAATTTATTTAGTGCTCTAATATTATCTTTCAATGAATAATTGATTGAATATTTTCTTCATTTAACCCCATATAAATGCAGAACTCATTTATTGAAACACATTGATAATCT
>CANCQX010000136.1 GCA_947380375.1 Flavobacteriales bacterium | reverse complement strand
TTTTCGGAACAGCATTCGGAAAAATTGTTTCTAAATCGTTCTTTGGTACTTTCTTGAATAATTTAATAATCGAACATCCAGGAGTAAAAGGTAAATTTTCAAATGAACCTTTGTGTTTTTTAAAATGAGCCGCATCCTTGTAATTGATGTAAATGACAACATAATCGTAATACTCTAATTCTACTTCCTTTTCCCAAAAGAAAAATCGTTTTACTTTTTCAGACGTTTTGTGATTACCACGTGCATAAACTGAATATTCTTTAAAATCGTCGAAATTGATTTTTAATTGTAATCCTACTAAATCCGCATTTTCAATCGCTTCATTTAAGATAGCTTGATCTATTTCATTGTAGTTTCCTCTTTCAAGGACTTGATCTAAAGACGATTTAAAAATCGATAAATCACTTTTTTCGCTATATTTTAAACGTTCTTCTTCTAACTTATCAGGATCAAAAGCTGCATAATTACGTTTAATTTTTTGAATTAAATTAAATCCTTGATCGTGAAAATAATGCTCTAAAATTTCAAATAATTTTTCAAATTTGACTTTCTCCTCTTCAGAAAAAGCATTCAAAGTAATCTGCTTCTCTAATAAAACCTCTTTATCAAAAGGAATGTATTGTTCGATTTTCATATTGAAATTTTAAATTAATGAGTGCAAAAATAAGGTAATATCCCAATATTATAAAGTATTATAGTATCGCATTTTGTGAGACCTTAAATTTTTGATGATTATATCGGCTTCTTAAATTTTACATTTTATTTATTATAAGAATTACTTTTATATTTATAAATAAATTATTTAACCCAAAAGTTGTATTTGTAGCTTGAATTCATCGAAATTAAAAAATTAGCATGCAAAAATTCATTCTTATTACTCTCTCAATCATTTTTCAAAATATAGCTTTTGGTAAATATCAAAAGCCTTATTTGCTAAAATAAGAATTAATCAATATCACAAAAAAATAAAGATTCAATTTGGGTTTTGTTTCCAGATATTCAGGTAGCAATAAAAACAAACTTTATACGCTACCAAGTGAGGCTTTAAGTCCACCTAATAAATTCAAAATATAATCATTTTAGTTTCGACATATTTATTGCACTTAATTATAACCGATATTAAATGGATAGATCCAATAAATTGTTACGTTCATTATCGATTACCTCATCGAGAAAATAAGGTATTGATATTAAATCAATGGTTATTTGGGGAAAATTATTGGGTAGTAGAAAGACAAACGGTTTACGATTATACTTCATGTGATCTACTTTTTATAAACCATACGATAAAGGATAAATTTCAATAAGTATCTCTAATTCGATTAATTTTAAAGGATTTATTAGATAATAATCAAACACCTTCAAATTAAAATCAATTTCAAATTAGCTGAATTTACAATCCTGATGGAATATTTGAACTATTATCCTGAATGCCCAACAGCGGAGCGAGAAGTTTTCATTTTAAATTTTATTAACAGTTCTCTAACGAATATAATTAATTCAAAGTATGATTAAATATTTTTCTCTTTTTTTTCTACAAAATAAGTAATTATCCAAAAAATAATAGGTATAATTGAGTCTCCAAGCAACTTCCCTAAAACATATGGTATTGACTTACCTGGGCTTCCGTATTTTGTATTTATATTTAGAGCATAATACATATTTATTATAAAAATAATCCCGAAAATTACTGTGACAATCCAAGAAATAATTCTAATTGGCTTAACTACTTTAGTTTTTTCAATATTATTGATTAAATCTTCTTGTATACCAACTTCTTCATCAAAAGCAATTCCTTGTTTCTTCAATAATCGGTTTACATAAACTGCAAAGAAAGTCAAGTAAACAAAACAAACTGTTCCAATGATAAACGATGGCTGAATTCCAATTACATCAGATAATTTCCCTTGAATAGGTGGAATAATTGCTCCTCCTAAAATCATCATTACCAAGAAACCTGAACCTTGTGATTGGTATTTTCCTAAACCTGCTAATGAAAGAGAGAAAATACAAGGCCACATAATCGAACAGAATAACCCTGTACTTAAGAATGCATAAATCGCTGTTGTACCTGTAGTTGATAAACCTATTATTGTTGCAATTGCTCCTAATGATCCGAAAAATGCCAATGTAAATACTGGTCGATCTTTAGCGATATAAAAAGCGACTATTTGAATTATCACACATACAATATACCAATACAATTTATCTACTTTGTAATTTAAGGCGGTGAATATTCCAATTAAAAATCCAAATGCTATTAAAGGTATAATGAAGCGCAACACCATTTTTACTGTATCTGAAAGATTAAATACACTTACAGCTCCTGTCCAACGACCAATCATTAAACTTCCCCAATACATCGCAATGAAAGGTGCGCTTTCTGATGAAGCCAAACTTCCAAAAGCATCTTGTTTTAATAATTCTGATAGATTACTTCCGACTGCAACTTCTACACCTACATAAACGAAAATAGCCAACATTCCTAATGTTAATTGAGGATATTGCATTGCTCCCCAACCTGACTTTTCTTTCGTACCTCTTTTGTTTGCATATAGCAATCCTCCGACAACAACAACCAATCCACCTGCTAACCAAGAAATTCTCCAATTGTCTAAATCACCTTTTAAAACCGCAATTTTCGATTCAATTTTATTTTTATTCTCTAATTGAACAGAAGAAAGTGTAGTTATTTGGTTTCCTTGATCATCTAAAGAAACCGTTTCTAAATCTTGTTCTAATTCCGTTAATTGTTTTGCTTCATCACTTCTGTAGCTGCTAAAAACAGGAACAAAACAAGTAAACAACAACCCAGTAATAATGATTAAAGTCGCCATTGCTTTTTTAGCAGATTCTGTTTTTTCATCTCTTATTCCAGCTGGAAGTTTTTTAGACAAAGAAAATAATATGGCAATTCCTAAAAATAAAGCTCCTACACAAGCATAAAGGATGACAACGCTATCCAATTTTAATGTTTTAATTAAATCGTCCGTTATCGGTTTTGTTGATCCAAATAAAGCCAAAGAAACAACCAAAGGGCCAATTGCCGTTCCGTAACTATTAATTGCTCCACCGAAATTGATACGATTAGAACCACTCGCTTCGTCTCCTAACGAAATCATAAAAGGATTGGCTGAAGTTTGTTGTAAGGAAAAACCCAAGGCAACAATGAATAATCCAAATAACATTCCTGCGAACATATTTTGTTCCACCGAATAAATCATCGCACCTGCACCTAATGCTGAAAAGGCTAAACCATAAATGATACTTTTCTTATACCCCCATTTTCCGACGATATCTTTACCACTTGAAGAACCAACAATAAACAATCCTAAAGCGCCCAAATAATAAGCACTATAAAAAGCAAAATCAATTAACTGACTTTGAAATTGATCTAGGTGGAAATAATGTTTACAAAAAGGGATAAAAACACTGTTTCCTGCTGCTATAAATCCCCAAAAAAAGAAGACTGTTGTTAACGTTGACAATGCTCCGTAATTTGTCTTTGTAGATTGATTGTTTTCCATTAATAGTTTTGAAATATTGAAAAAAAGAAAATGAAAAAAATAGGAACTAACCTACTTTTTCATTTAATGAAGTCGTTGACTCTTGAATGTTTAAGATTGATTTTACAGTTGAAATTATTCCGTCGGTATCAAATCCACATTCTGCTTGAAGTTGTTCAACTGTTCCGTGGTGAACATAGCGATCAGGAATTCCTAAACGAACTATTTCAGCGGAATATTTGTTATCGACCATAAATTCAATAACTGCAGATCCAAATCCACCCATTATTGAACCATCTTCAACGGTAATAACTTTCGAGAATTTACTAAAAACTTCGTGTAACATTACTTCGTCGATTGGCTTCACAAAACGCATATCGTAGTGAGCAACAGATACTCCCAATTCTTTTAATTGATTAATTGCTTTTTGAGCATAATTCCCAGGGTGACCAATCGTTAAAATGGCAACATCTTCACCATTTGTAATTTTACGTCCCGTTCCAACTTTAATGGGTTTCATCGCTGTTTTCCATTCCGTCATCACACCATTTCCACGTGGATAACGAATAGAGAAAGGTCCCATATTTTCTTGTTGACCAGTATACATTAAGTTACGTAATTCTGACTCATCCATTGGAGCAGAAACCACTAAATTCGGAATACAACGCATATAAGCTAAATCGTATGCTCCGTGATGTGTTGCGCCATCTGCACCAACTAATCCACCACGATCCAAACAAAATACGACATTTAGATTTTGAAGTGCAACATCATGAAGTACTTGATCATAAGCACGTTGCATAAAAGAAGAATAGATATTGCAAAAAGGAACCATTCCTTGTGTCGCCAAACCTGCTGAAAATGTAACTGCATGTTGTTCTGCTATACCCACATCAAAAGAGCGATTAGGCATTGCTTCCATCATAATATTTAAAGAACAACCTGAAGGCATCGCAGGAGTAACTCCCATAATTTTATCATTTTGTTCTGCTAGTTCCACAATGGTATGACCGAAAACGTCTTGGTATTTTGGAGGTTCAGGTGCTTTCGGAACAATCTTAACAATCTCTCCCGTTTCTTTATTAAAAACTCCTGGAGCGTGCCATTTTGTTGGATTTCCTTCTTCTGAATATTTGTATCCTTTTCCTTTCATCGTTACGATATGTAACAATTTTGGGCCAGGTATATCTTTCAAATCTTCCATCACTTTCGCTAAACCGATCACATCGTGACCATCTACTGGTCCAAAATAACGAAAATTGAATGATTCAAATAAATTACTTTGTCTTAATAATGAACCTTTCAAAGCAGTTGAAATTTTTGAAGCAACTGTTTGAGCATCTGGTCCAAATTTTGAAATTTTCCCTAATAATTTCCATACTTCATCTTTCACTTTATTGTAGGTGTGAGAAGTTGTAATATCCGTTAAGTATTCTTTTAAAGCTCCTACAGGGGTATCGATAGACATACAATTGTCATTCAAAACCACCAATAAATTAGCGTCTTTTTCAAAACCTGCATGGTTCAATCCTTCGAACGCCATCCCTGCTGTCATTGCTCCATCACCAATCACCGCAATATGTTGACGATTTTTCTCTCCTTTGTAATGATTTGCAACCGCCATTCCTAAAGCAGCAGAAATAGAAGTAGATGAATGACCTACTCCAAATGTATCGTACTCACTTTCAGAACGTTTTGGAAATCCTGAAATTCCACCTTTGATTCTATTTGTATGAAAAACATCACGTCTTCCTGTTAAAATTTTATGTCCGTATGCTTGGTGACCAACATCCCAAACCAATTGATCGAAAGGAGTATTGAAAACATAATGAAGAGCAACTGTCAATTCAACAACTCCTAAACTTGCACCGAAGTGACTGTTTCCAATTTCAGAAATAACATCCACAATATATTGACGTAACTCTTCAGAAACCTGAGGTAAATCTTCTACCTTAAATTTCGAGCGTAAATCACTTGGAATATTTATTTGTTCTAAAAAAGGGCCTGCTTTATACTCTGCCATAAAATTCAGTTGAATAACAAAAATATTGATTTTTGTCAGGTAAAACAAACAATCTATTTCATTTATTTTATGATTTTAGGTAGTTGTGATTTTTTAACACTAAAAAAGAGTTTATACAAATGAAAAATGGGACGTAAATAATACATCCCATTAACATAAAAAAAAATAATTTAATTAAACCAAGCTTGAACTTCGTCTAATTGCAATGCTTCAATTTCTAATTTATTTTTCTTTCTGTACCCATTCAATTGTTGGTGAACAGCAGTTGGTTTTGCTTGCAATAAATCTTCAGTAGAAGAGTAGCCTGCTTTTACAATGTGTTCAGCCCATTCTTTCGGAACTCCAATTTTTTTGAATGATTCTAAATCTGGACCTGTATTAAATTTTTCAGGTCTCATTTGAGGAAAGAAAAGCACTTCTTGGATAGAAGAATTATTCGTCATTAGCATTACTAAACGATCAATTCCAATTCCCATTCCAGATGTTGGAGGCATTCCGTATTCTAATGAGCGTAAGAAATCTTGATCTATAAACATTGCTTCATCATCCCCTTTTTCTGATAATTTCATTTGTTCTTCGAAACGTTCACGTTGGTCAATCGGATCATTTAATTCAGAATAAGCATTTGCTATTTCTTTACCATTCACCATTAACTCAAAACGTTCTGTCAATTCAGGGTTGTCTCTATGGCGTTTACACAAAGGTGACATTTCAATTGGATAATCAGTTATGAAAGTAGGTTGAATATAATTTCCTTCACATTTTTCACCGAAAATTTCATCAATTAATTTTCCTTTCCCCATTGAAGGATCAGTCTGTATTCCAAGTGATTTACAAGCTTCAAATAATTCTTCTTCTGATTTTCCATTGATGTCAAAACCAGTAAATTCTATAATTGAATCACGCATTGTAACTCTTTTAAATGGAGCTTTCAATGAGATTAAATTTTCACCAACAGTAACTTCTGTGTTTCTAGTAACTTCCAAAGCAACTTTTTCAATCATTTGCTCCGTAAAATCCATCATCCAGTTGTAATCTTTATATGCAACATAGATTTCCATTACCGTAAATTCTGGATTGTGAGTTCGATCCATTCCTTCGTTTCTGAAATCTTTCGCAAATTCATATACACCATCAAATCCACCTACAATCAATCGTTTTAAATACAATTCATTTGCAACTCTTAAATACAAAGGAACATCTAATGCATTGTGATGCGTCATAAATGGACGAGCTGTAGCTCCACCAGCAATTGGTTGTAAGATAGGAGTTTCAACTTCCATGTATCCTTTCTCGTCAAAGAAATTACGCATAGTTGAAATTAC
>CANCQX010000135.1 GCA_947380375.1 Flavobacteriales bacterium | reverse complement strand
ATAGAAACTATAGCATATATTTTGGGAGGCCTAACTATTGGTTCGGCTTTAATGGTGATTTTAAGCACTCACCCAGTCAGAAGTATACTTTACTTGATCTTAACGTTCTTTATGATTTCTGCAAATTACGTTTTAATGAATGCTCAATTTTTAGCAATCGTAAATATTATTGTTTATGCGGGTGCAATTATGGTTTTGTTCTTATTTGTATTAATGATGTTGAATTTAAGCAAAGACAATGAGCCAAGATCTTCAATTACAATGAAAGCAGCAGCTGTAATTGCAGGTGGATCTTTATTGACAGTATTTATTGCATCATTGAAAAATGCGGTTGTATCAAAATCGATATCACCAACTTTAAATGATGATCAAGGAATGGTTGAAGTATTGGGTAGAGAATTGTTCTCAACTTATATTTTACCTTTTGAGATTTCATCTGTATTGTTCATCGCGGCAATAGTTGGAGCAGTAGTATTAGCAAAACGTGAAAAACATTTAATTGATTAATTATGGTATTAGCTTCTATTTTTGAATCACTTTCGATTCAGTACTATATAGTACTTTCAACAATTCTCTTTGTTATAGGGGTAATTGGGGTTTTGATTCGCAAAAATGCAATTATATTGTTGATGTGTATTGAATTAATGTTAAGTGCAGTTAACTTATTGTTAGTTGCTTTCTCCTCTTATTTTGGAAAATCAGACGGACAATTATTTGTCTTTTTTATCATGGTAGTTGCAGCAGCGGAAGCGACTGTTGGTTTATCAATTTTAGTATTGATTTACCGAAATACCAGATCAGTAGATTTACGTATTTTTAATAAACTAAAAGGATAATTAACATGACAATTCAACAACTTATACCGTTAATAATTGCTCTTCCTTTAATTGGTGGATTTATTAATGGTGTTCTAGGGAAAAAATTGCCAAAAGTTTTAGTTGGATCTATTGCAACACTTGCAGTATTTACTTCTTTCTTTTTGGCTGTAACAGTGTTCTTTCAATTGGATGAAGCTGTGAAAATAAATTTATTTACCATTTTAAAATTAGAGGATTTCACATTGAATGCTCGACTTTTGGTTGATAATCTTTCAATTTGGATGGTTCTAATCATAACGGGAGTTGGTTCATTAATTCATTTATTTTCAATGGGATATATGAGCCACGATGAAGGTTATTATAAGTTTTTCACTTACTTAAATTTGTTCATTTTTGCGATGTTGATTTTGGTATTAGGATCAAATTACTTTATGCTTTTCTTTGGATGGGAAGGTGTTGGAATCTGTTCTTATTTATTAATTGGTTTTCATTATAGCGATGCTCAAAAAGGAATGTTAAATGGTTTAGCAGCTAGAAAAGCATTTATTATGAATAGAATAGGGGATTTAGGTTTGTTAATCGGGCTTTTTCTTTTATTAGCACAATTTGGAACTTTAGAATACACTGAATTAGCAGACAAAATTTTAATTGATCAAATTCCAGTTTCTACTTGGATGATGTTCGGGATTACAATTTGCTTGTTCATAGGAGCGACAGGTAAAAGTGCACAAATTCCATTGTTTACTTGGTTGCCTGATGCGATGGCGGGACCAACACCTGTTTCAGCGTTGATTCACGCAGCAACAATGGTAACGGCAGGTATCTTTTTAGTAGTTCGTTCTAATTTCTTGTTCGAACACGTTGGAGCTCAATTCACACAAGACATTATGTTATATGTTGGTTTAGCTACTTCATTGGTGACAGCTTTCATTGCTATGCGTCAGAACGATATCAAAAAAGTATTGGCTTATTCAACGGTTTCTCAATTAGGATTTATTTTCGTTGCATTGGGAATGGGAGCATACACTGCTGCTTTGTTCCATGTAACTACACACGCGTTCTTCAAAGCATTGTTGTTTTTAGGTTCAGGAAGTGTAATTCATGCAATGTCTGATGAACAAGATATTCGTAAAATGGGTGGTTTGAAAAAATTCATTCCGATTACTCACATTACATTCTTAATAGGGACATTGGCAATTTCAGGTTTCCCATTATTGTCAGGTTTCTTTTCTAAAGATGAGATTTTAGCACATGCTTTAGCTCACAATCCTTTAATTTATGGATTATTAGCATTCAGTGCTTTATTGACTGCAGTTTATATGTTTAGAATGTATTTCGTAGTATTTCACGGCGAATTCAGAGGTTCAGAGCATGCAAAAAGTCATTTACACGAAAGTCCATTGAACATGACATTGCCTTTACTTGTTTTAGCCGTTCTATCAGTAATAGGAGGTTTTTTAAACATTCCAAGCTTATTAGGAGGACATCATTGGTTCTCTCATTTATTGGAACATAACGTAGGTGGATTGAATAAAATTGCTGAAGTTGAAATTTCAAATGGACAAACGTTAATGTTGATGGTTTCTGCTTCTGTTTTAACTTTAATAGCTCTATTTGTTTCATATTCAGTTTATGTGAAGAAGAAAAGTGTACCAGTTGAAGATAGTCAGCTTACAGGTTGGGCTAAACTTTCTGCAAACAAATTATACATTGATGAAATTTATAATGCATTATTTGTTAAACCAATTGAATGGATTTCAGAGAAAGGTCATCAAGTGATAGAACTTTTCTTATTGAATGGAGTTATTTCATTTGCAACTAAAACAATTGATCGTTCTGGAGAAATCGTTAAAAAATGGCAAAACGGTAAAACGGATTGGTATATTTTATGGATGGTTTTTGGAATTATCGGTTTGGTTATTTATTATCTTGTAAAAATATAACGTTTTGGAATTATTATTAATACCCTTTTTATTTGCACTTGTTTCTTTGGTTGTACCAAGTAATTTTGTGCGTCAATTTTCACTTTTAGGTGGAATTGTATCATTAATTGTAACAATTGGTCATTTGTGTTCTTTCGATACAAATACTTTTGTTTCAATATTAGATCCTAGTTTTATTACAAGTTTTGGTTTAACTTGTAAAATGGGATACGATGGAATGAGTTTGTTTATGGTTTTATTGACAAATGTTATCACTTTCCTGATTATTTTAAGCAATTACAACAGAGATTTAGCTTCTAATCGTTCTTTCACTGCTTTGGTTTTCTTTATGCAATTAGGATTGCTAGGTGTGTTTACATCGTTTGATGGTTTATTGTTTTACATCTTTTGGGAGATTACACTTATTCCAGTATTCTTAATAGCATTATGGTATGGAGGAAGCGATAGAAAACAAGCTCTTATAAAATTCTTTATTTACACATTTATCGGATCTTTAGCAATGTTGTTATCATTGATGGCAATTAAAAGTTATGCTAAAAGTTTCTCTCATTCAGATTTAATGGCTGTTGAATTAACAGCTAAATCAGCTTTCTGGATTTTCGGAGGTTTCTTTTTAGCATTTGCTATTAAAATCCCATTATTTCCATTCCATACTTGGCAACCAAATACATATACAACTTCTCCTATGGCAGGAACGATGTTGTTATCTGCTTTGATGTTGAAAATGGCTTTATATGGAATGATTCGTTGGTTGATTCCATTGGCGCCAGAAGCTTTATCTGATGTGACATATCCAGTTGTAGTTTTAGGAATTATCGGTGTAGTGTATGCAGGAATTTTAGCAATTAAACAAAATGATATCAAACGTTTATTTGCTTTTGCATCTATCAGTCACGTTGGTTTAATTGCTGCAGGAGCAATACTATATTCTCATGATAATTGGTCAGCAGTATTTATCCAAATGGCAAATCACAGTTTGGTAGCAGTTGGTTTGTTTTTATCAGCTGATATTATCGAACAAAGATTGGGATCAAGAAAATTAAGTGATTTAGGAGGAATTGCAAAACAAGCTCCTCGTTTTGCAATTATGTTTGGTGCACTTGTTTTAGCAGCTATTTCAGTTCCATTTTCAAGTGGTTTCATTGGAGAGTTTATGCTTTTAAAAGGTGTGTATTCGTACAATTGGTTAATTGGATTTGTTGCAGGAACAACTTTGATAGTTGGAGCTGTTTATACATTAAGAGCTTACCAATTAAGTATGTATGGAGCGCCAAAATCAACTCCTTTTGCAGATTTAACTTGGAATGAATGGTTAGCTTATTTGATTATTATGGTTACAATAGTTGTTTTTGGAGTTTATCCTCAAGCGATTATTGATTTCTTATCTCCAAGCATAGACAGTTTAATAGAATCTGTTAAAACGATTAATACTTTACATAAATAAATATGGACGCTCTAATTGTCATTTTTTTAAGTGGTTTACTTTCTCTTTTCGTAGCATTCGCGAAAAAACCGATTTTAGTTTTACTTACCGCTTGCGCAGGATTAATAACTGCTGCTATATTATTGATGAATCAATGGAATAATCCTTACTCTTTGTTTGATTACAAAGGATTAGAATTTACTCATACTTCAATTTCATATTCTTTAATAGCTATTTTATTTGCTTTTTTAGCAATTCTAGCTGGTTTTAAATCTTTTAAAGAACAACCGGATCACGTAGGAGATTATATAGGATTATTCTTGTTTTCACTAACAGGAGCTCTTTGTATGGTGTCATTTACAGATTTATTCATGTTCTTTTTAGGTTTAGAGATTATGTCTATTCCAATTTATGTATTAGCAGGAACAGCTAAAAAAGATGTTCGTTCGAGTGAAGCAGCCTTGAAATATTTCTTAACTGGATCTTTTGCTACAGGTATTTTATTATTTGGTATTGCTTGGGTTTATGGTGCTACAGGAACTTTTGATGTAAATGAATTAGCTTCTGTTATTAATATGGAAGATACTCATTCTTCATTATTATATGTTGGAGTTTTGTTGATTTTAAGTTCATTCTTATTCAAAGTAGGAGCAGCTCCTTTTCATTTTTGGAGTCCAGACGTTTATAGTGGAAGTCCTAGTGTGGTAACTGGTTTTATGGCTGCGGTAGTAAAATTAGGTGCTTTTGGAGCATTTATTAAATTATTTACGGTTTGTTTCCCTGCTCTTCATGATTTTTGGTCACCAGCTTTAGTTATTTTGGCTATTTTAACAATGTTTGTAGGAAATCTATCAGCATTAAGTCAAACGACTTTTAAACGTTTATTAGCTTATTCAAGTATTACACATGTTGGTTATGCATTATTGACAATTTTAACACAAAGTCCTGAAAGTGAATCTAATTTAATATTCTATTTATTTTCGTATGGTTTCTCTGTTATAGCCTTGATTACAATTGCGATGATAATAAATGACGAACAAGATCGTTTGGAAGCATTCAAAGGATTAGCAAAACGAAATCCAATTTTAGGATTTGTAGCTGTATTAGCATTATTATCCCTAGCAGGTGTTCCACCATTGGTTGGTTTCTTCGGTAAATATTTAGTTTTCTCAACTGCTATTTCAGAATACCCAACTTTAGTTATAATTGCTATAATTAATTCAGGGATAGGTATTTATTACTATTTGAAAACAGTGATTACAGTAGTTTCAAAAGATGAATTACCTGAATCAAATGCAAAATTATCGGTTACAGGTATTCAATGGTTCGTATTAGCCGTTTGTTCATTCGGATTATTATTTGGTGGTTTTTTTGTTTCTTGTATTTGAATTAGAAATATCAATATTTAAATATTTTACAGCAGTATTGGATGGAAACATTTTATACTGCTTTTTTATTTCATTAATTTCAATATAAAATGAATTTGATTAATAAAAAGAATCTTTCGATTTTAAGTTTAATCTTATTAATGGTTGTTTTTTGGTTAATGGTAATTTTTAAATTAGGTGTACTTTCCGCAACTTTTGTACCTAGATCTGGATTTTTCCCATTAACCTTTAATTGGTGGAATAGTACAAGTATTTCTAAACATTATTTTATGGGTATCCATGAGATAAAGAATATAAAAAATAATGAAGTTTATATTTCGTTTTCTTATCAAGTTTTATTACTCAATTATTTTTTACTTTCAATATTTAATATACTTAGAAGTGTTTCATTTGACGTGTCCCAAAATTTTATAGTATATATCTATGTTTTTTTATTCATGTCTATTGTGTTTTATTTGAATAAATCAGAAATTATTAAAATCTTCAATAAGATAAATGTTTTTAAAGTTTTTTGGCTTTTTTTAATAGTTGGAATTCTTGTTACAAATGCATTACCATGGGTTTCATTTTTAAGATTCAATGCTGATAATATTTTTTTTATTACATCAATCATTTTTTGTATTCAAGCTTTTTATTCTAATTCAGAAAATAGTATTCTAAAAGATAAAATCTATTTTATACTAGGATTTATTCTTGGTTCAATATCAATAGTGAATATAATTCCTTGGATTTTATGTTATGTAGTTTCTGAAAAAAAATTAAATTTAAGAAAAAAACTGAAAATCAATATTTTAATAGTTTTCATATATTCATTAATAACTTTTTATCTACCGATTATTTTTCAAAAGTATGCTGGATTTAGATCAGTTTCTTCTAGTTTTCTTTTTAGGTCTGGTTTAGACGGTTCTTCAAAATATCTTTCATCAAGTTTTGCACCTATTTTAAAACCAATTTCAGAGCAACATTTTGGGAACTCTATTTTTATTTTTGTTTGTATTTTTATTCTTAATCTTTTGAATCGTGAAAATAGAAAGGAACGATACAACCAATTGTATATAAGTTTAATACCTTTTTTCTTTACATTAATCATTTTTCCCCAAAGTCTAATAATTCACATGTATTTGTATGAGTTTTTAATTGTTATTCCTTTGATTTTTAATTTAGTAATAACAATTTTATCTTTAGATTTAAATTTGATAACACCAAAAAAATATATTTTTATTACATTATTGATTTCTTTTGTTATTATGGGACAATTATTGGATATTTCTAAAGCTTTTGCTAATTGGTAGAATTATTTTAATGAATTTTAAGTTGATACATTAAATTTTATAAAGTTAAACTACTAATTTTATTCATTTATAATT